>JBFMAS010000695.1:0-7515 GCA_040755575.1 Thermodesulfobacteriota bacterium | reverse complement strand
GACGCGCGCGGCGGGAGGCCGCAGGCCGGCGGCGACGCGCCCGCCGACGGTCCGCTCGCCGTCTCCGACCAGCCCGGCAGCCGCAAGCACTCGGGCGGCGCCGGTGCGGGGTCGGCGAAGGCGACCGAGGCGCTGCTCGCCGACAAGCCGCTGACCCTGTCGGGCGGCCGCCACAAGGCGCGCTTCTCGCTCATGCTGGGCGGCGCGAGCGGCAGCGCCGGGTCAGGCGGCCCGAGGTCGATGATCGGCCAGCCGCGCTCACGCATCGCCGAGGCCGAGCGCGGGCCGCAGGACGCGGACCGCGCGGTGCGGCACGAGGAGATCCCGGCGGAGTACGAGATCGTCGTCAAGCGCATCTTCAAGAGGGAGCCATGAGCGGAGAAGCCGTTGTGATGGTCGGCGACAAGCTGCCGACGCCGGCCGAGTTCGGCGAGACCTTCGCCCGGCTCGAGCGCGAGATCGGCAAGGTGGTCGTCGGTCACCGCGAGGCGCTCCGGCGCATCCTGATCGCCTTCTTCGCGGGTGGCCACGTGCTGATCGAGGGCGTCCCGGGGATCGGCAAGACGCTCATCGTGCGCTCGCTCGGCGAGGCGCTCGACCTGTCGTTCTCGCGCGTGCAGTTCACCATCGACCTCATGCCGGCGGACATCACGGGGACGCGCGTCCTCGAGGAGACCGAGAGCGGCCGGCGCACGATGGTCTTCCAGCCGGGTCCGCTGTTCACGCACATCATGCTCGCCGACGAGATCAACCGCGCGACGCCGAAGACGCAGTCCGCGCTGCTCGAGGCGATGGCGGAGCTGCAGGTCACGGTCGCGGGGACCACGTACCCGCTCAACCTGCCGTTCTTCGTGCTCGCGACGCTGAACCCGATCGAGATGGAGGGCACCTATCCCTTGCCCGAGGCGCAGCTCGACCGCTTCCTGTTCAAGGTGCCGCTCGCCTACCCGGGCGTCGAGGAGCTGCGCGCGATCGTGCGCGGCACGACCGGCGCCACGCAGGCGCGCATCACGCCGGTGTTCGGGTCCGACGCCGCCGAGCACATCAACGTGCTGCGCCGTCAGGTGCGCGAGGTGCTGGTCGCGCCGCAGATCGAGGACTACGTCGCGTCGCTCGTGCGTGCGACCATCCCCGAGGCGACGACCGACGAGCAGGTGCGCAGCTACGTGAGCTACGGCGCGAGCCCGCGCGGTGCGCAGTCGCTGATCCTCGGCGGCAAGGTGATCGCCCTGCTGAACGGCCGCGTCAACGTCTCGTACGCGGACATCGAGGAGATCGCCGTGCCGGCGCTCGCGCACCGCATCGTGCTGAACTTCGCGGCGCAGTCGGAAGGCGTCACGCCGCGCGCGATCGTCGAGCATCTGGTCGAAGTCGCCCGCAAGTGGCAGCGCTGAGAGCAGCGAAGGCTCGCCTTCCCGAGCAGAGCCTGTTCGAGCAGGCGTTCACGCCGGAGGTCCTGCGCGTCCTCGACCGCGTGCGCCTGCGCGCGCAGCACGCGAGCGGCGACCGGCCCGGGCACACGCGCGTGCGCAACCGCAGCGACGCGAGCGGCACCGAGCTCGAGCGTCACGTCGCCTACGAGCGCGGCGACGACCTGCGGCGGATCGACTGGAACGTCTATGCGCGCCTCGGCGAGCTGGTCACGCGGCGGTTCGTCGCGGAGCGCGAGGTGCCGCTCTGGTTCGTCGTCGACGCGAGCGCCTCGATGGGTCCGGACGAGATGCACGGCAAGCTCGACATGGCGCGGGCGCTCGCGGCCCTGCTCGCGACGGTGTCGCTCTCGGGCGGCGACCGCGTGTACCTCGGCGTGATCCCCGGCCGCGGCGACGCGGCCGCCGTGTCGTGCGGTCCGCTGCGCTCGCGTCGCTCGCTGCACGAGCTGCGCGGCTTTCTCGCCGGCATCCGGCTCGGCGACGGCGCGGCCGACCTCGCGCGCGGGCTCGACCAGCTCCTGCGCGTCACGCGCCGCGGCATGGTCGTGCTGCTGTCCGACTTCCTGTGCGATCGCGCGGCGGGCGCGCGCGCGCTCGACGTCCTGATGACGCGCTCGTGCGAGGGCAAGCTCGTCCAGGTGCTGTCGCGTCGAGATAGGGATCCGTCCTGGCTCTACGGGCACGACGTGCTGATCGACCGCGAGACCGGCGCGGAGTTTCGCATCGACCCCTCGCCCGACACCTTCCGGCGCTACGAGGCGGCGCTGCTCGCGCACGTCACGGCGCTCGCACGCGCGGCGTCGTCGCGCGGCATGGCGAGCGCGCTCACGATCACCGACGTCGGCCTGCTGGGCTTCCTCTCCGGCGACCTGCCGCGCCTCGGCCTGAGCCTCGTGAGGTGACGATGGGCTACGGCTTCGCGGCTCCGGCCTGGCTCGCGGCGCTCGCCATCCTCGTGCCCCTGCTGTGGCTCTACCTGCGCTCGCGGCGGCGCCCGCCCGCGGTGGTGTCGAGCCTGGTCGTCTGGCGCGTCCTCACCGAGGCCGCCGCGCCCCGCAGGAAGCCCTACCTGCCGCTGCTGTTCTTCGTGCAGGCGGCGCTGATCGTCGCGAGCGTGATCGCCCTCGCGCAGCCCTTCGTGCAGCACCCGGTGCCGCCCGGGCCGCCGCGCGACGCGATCGTCGTGCTCGACGTGTCGGCCAGCATGCAGGCGCGCGACGGCGGCTCGACGCGCTTCGAGCGGGCGCGCGCGGCGGCACAGGAGCGCGCCTACGAGCTCGGCCGCAGCGGCCGCAAGCTGACGGTCATCGCGGCCGGCCAGCAGCCGCAGGTGGTCGGCACGCAGCTCGACGGGGCACGTGCCGCCGACCTGATCGGCCGGCTCGAGCCGCGCGACACGTCGGGCAACCTCACCGCGGCAGCCGAGCTCGCGGCGGCGCAGGCCGGCCCGCAGGGCTCGATCGACGTCTTCACCGACGCCGCGGGCGACGGTCTGGTGATGAGCCGCGACGCGCGCGCGATCAGCACCGTGCACCGCTTCGGCAGCGGCGGCGACAACGTCGCGGTCGCCGGCGTGCGGGTGCTGGCGAATCCGTTCGAGCCGCTCGGCCGCACGCGCGCCCTGGTGACGCTGCACAGCTACGCCGACGAGGCGCGCGAGGTGACGATCACGCTGGAGCCGGTCGAGGCGGCGTCCGGGGAGCCCGCGCAGCCGGTGTCGCGGACGGTCACCCTCGCGCCCGGCGCGACCGAGGTCGTCAGCGCCGACGGCTTCGGCTGGTCGGGCGCGTTCCGCGCCGTGCTCGCGCCGGACGACGACCTGCCGCTCGACAACGTCGTCTACGGCGTCGTGCCCGCACCGACGCCGCTCCGCGTGCTGCTCGTCACGGAGGACATCGCGCTGCAGCGGGCCGTCGAGACGCTCGCCCGCAGCCTCGGCAACGTGACCGTCCGCACCCTGGTCCCGGTGCAGTACCGGCCCGAAGCGCGCGAGGAGATCACGATCTTCGACCGCTTCGCGCCGCCGCTTCCGCCCGCGGGCAACGTCGCCTACCTCGCCCCGCCGCGCGGCAACCCCGACGTCACCGTGGCCGGCGGCGCGACGCGCGGGCGGGTCGCGGAGCAGCGCGAGCACGAGCTCGTGGCGGGCGTACAGAACGCGGAGACGCTGCTCGGCGACGGGGTCGCGCTCGCCGCGAGCGCCGCCCTGAAGCCGGTCCTCCTCGGACGCGCCGAGGGCCGCGAGGTCCCCCTGGTGCTGGCCGGCGAGGTCGGCGGGCGGCGGATCGTCGCCACCTCGTTCCCGCTCCGGGCAGCCGACCTGCGCAGCGCCGACGCCCTGCCGACGCTGGTCTTCACCATCAACCTGCTGCGCTGGCTGTCGCCGACCAGCGGCGCGGCACCCCTCACCCGCATCGCCGGCGAGCGCCTGCGCGCCGGGTTCCGGGACGCGGCGCCGATCGCCCGCATCGAGGGGCCGGACGGGGCGCGCGAGCTCGGACCCGCCGAGGAGATCACGCTCGAGCGCGCCGGCGTGTACGCCGCGGTCGGCGGGGGCGAGGAGCGCACGCTGCTGGTGAGCTTCGTCGATCCCGTGGAGTCGGACATCGCGCGCCCGGCGGCCGCGCCCAGCGTCGCGGCCCCGCCGCGCCCCGCCACGGCGGAGCCGGCCGCGCAGGCGCTGTGGCAGCGCGTGCCGTACGTCCGTGAGGCGCTGCTCGCGGCGCTCCTCGCGATGCTGCTCGAGTGGCTCGTGGTCGCGGCCTCGGGGCCGCGTGCGCGGCGGGGCGGCCCGGGCCCGTCCGACGCCGCGGCCGACCCGGCGTCCGCCGGCGGAGCGACGGCCTGATGCTGACGCAGTGGCTGCAGCTCGGCGACCGGGGCCTCGGCTTCGCCTCGCCGCAGTACCTGCCCCTCGCGCTGCTGGCACCCGCCTTCGTGGCGCTCGCGGTCGTGGCGCACGTCCGGCGGCGTCGTGCGGCGCGCGCCGGCTGGCCGGTCGCACCCGCCTGGCGGCTGTGGGGCGCGACGCTGCTTCGCACCGCGGCCTACCTGTGCGCGGTCGCCGCGATCAGCGGCGCGACGCTGATCGAGACCGAGCGCGAGGACCGCCTCACCGTCGTCGCGCTCGAGGACGCCTCGCAGAGCATCAGCCCGGCCGAGCAGCGCTGGATGCGCGACTGGCTCGAGCAGCTCGTCGGCGCGATGCGCAGCGACGACGAGCTCGCGCTGCTCACCTTCGGTCGCGACGCCGGCCTGGTGAGCGGACCGGGCGCGCCGGCGCTGCCGTCCGAGGTCGCCGTCGAGACCGACGGCAGCGCGACCAACGTGATGGCCGCGATCGACTCGGGCGCGAGCCTGGCGTCGACGCGGGGCGGCGCGCTCGTCCTGCTGAGCGACGGCAACCAGAATGCCGGCGACGCGTCGGTCGCCGCCGAGAGCGCGCGCCGCCGCGGGGTGCGCGTCTACCCGATCGTGCCGCCCCGCAAGCAGGCGCCGCTCACCATCGAGCACGTGAGCGCGCCCGGGGTCGCGCGGCAGGGAACGGACGTCAAGCTGTCGGTTGCGATCGCCAACCGCGGCCCCGACACGCTCGAGGCGACGCTGGTCGCGCGTCAGGGCGACACGGAGCTCGGCCGGGTGCCGCTGCGCGTGGCGCCCGGGCGCTCGGTGGTCGACGCCGAGGTGCGGGCCGGCCTGCCGGGCCACTATGCCGTCACGGTCGCCCTCGAAGCGCCGCCCGACGTGGCCTCGCCGCGCGCGCGGCGCAGCACGACGCTCAGCGTCCTGCCGCCGCCGCGGGTGCTCGTCGTGTCCTCGGACGCGGCGCTCGTGCCGCTGCTGCGCGACGCAGGGTTCGACGTCGAACGTCGCGCGCAGCTCGGGGCCGTGTCGGCGGCGGAGCTGGCGCGCTTCCACGCGGTCGTGCTGGGGACGGTGTCGCGCGGCGACCTCGCGCTGGCGGGCCTCGACGCGCTCGAGGAGTACGTGCGCGACCTCGGCGGCGGCTTGCTGCTCGCCGCGGGCCGCGGGCTGGTGTCCGACGCGAAGCTCAAGGGAACGGCGCTCGAGCGGCTGCTGCCGGTGCGCGTCAAGGAGCAGAAGCCGCGCGAGCAGGTGCGCGAGCCGATGGCGCTCTTCCTGGTCGTCGACCGCTCGTCGAGCATGAGCTACGGCGTCAGGCTCGACCAGCAGAACCCGAGCCGCATCTCCTACGCGCGCGAGGCCGCGCTGGCGCTGATCGCGCAGCTCGAGGACCGCGACGAGCTCGGCGCGGTGGCGTTCGACACCGAGACGTCGCTGCTGAGCCCGCTGCAGCCGCTGTCGCAGAGCCGCGCCCGGGTCAACGACCTGATCAGCAGGCTCGTGCCGAGCGGCGGCACCGACTTCAAGGAGGCGCTGGAGATCGCCGCGCGCCAGCTCATCGCGAGCGGGCGCACCACGCGGCACATCATCCTGCTGAGCGACGGCGCGAGCATCCGGCCGACCGCCGAGCACGAGCCCCTGGTCGAGGCGCTGGTGCGCTCGGGCGTCACGGTGACGTCGATCCGCATCGGCGACGACAAGGACAGCTACGAGCTCGTCAAGAACATCGCCGAGCGCACCGGCGGGGCGTTCTACCTGGTGACCGACGCCGTGTCGCTGCCGAGCCTGATGATCCAGGACACGCAGAAGCGGGCCGGGCGCGACGACAAGGAGCCGAGCGACGCGCCGTTCCGGCCGCACGTCGCGCTGCAGGCGGAAGCGCTCGGCGGCCTGCGCGAGCGCGAGCTGCCGGTGCTGCGCGAGCTCGCCGACGTGCCGCTCAAGCCCGGCGCGCAGGCGTGGCTGACCACCGACCAGATGGGCGGCACGAGCCCGATCCTCGCCGGCTGGCAGAACGGGCTCGGCCGCGTCGCCGTGTTCACCGCGAATCCGACGCGCGAGTGGCAGAGCTGGCATCAGGTGCGGCGCTTCTGGTCGCAGCTCGTCCGCTGGCTCGCCCGGCCGCAGAGCTCCGACGAGCTGCGCCTCGAGGTGCGCGACGAAGGCCGCACGCCGGTGCTCGCGATCGACACCTACGACAGCGTGCACGACGGCACCGTGACGCTACGCTTGACGAACCGCGACGGGACCGTGCGCGAGGTCTCGCCGCCGGCCCTCGGCCCACGCCACTACGAGATCGCCCTGCCCCCGCTCGACACGATCGAGCCGCGCGTCGTGGTGCAGAAGCGCCGTGGCGACGAGCTGGTGTTCTCGCGCGAGGAATGGCTGCCCGCCGCTGCGGCGAGCGAGCAGATCGGCAAGGAGGACCCCGAGGCCGAGCCGAACTGGCCGCTGCTGTCGCAGATCGCCGAGATCACCGGCGGAGCGGTCAACGCGCCGCTCGCCGAGATCCTGAAGCGCGCGCCCGCGGAGCGCCAGCTCACCTTCCCGCTGGTGGAGATGCTCGCCCTCACGGCGTTCGTGCTCGTGCTGCTCGACATCGGCCTGCGCCTCCTGCCGGCGCGCGGCGTCGCCGTCTGAGGCGCGGTCGCGGCCCGCCGCGCCGTTGCATTGCCGGGGATGGCCGCTATATTTCCCCTCTTCCGTGCCTTCTGCGGGGCACGGCCATTCCCTTCAGTCAGCAGGAGGCAAGGAGAACGATGGCCTACATCATCACCCGGCTCTGCCGAGATTGCGTGGACACAGGCTGCGTCGCGGTCTGCCCGGTCGACTGCATCTACGGCTACCGCGGCTCGGACACGGCCACCTTCCCGAACCAGCTCTACATCCACCCCGACGAGTGCATCGATTGCGGAGCCTGTGAGCCGGAGTGCCCGTGGCAGGCGATCTTCGAGGAGGTCGCGGTGCCCGAGCTGTTCAAGGACGACATCGCGCTCAACTACAAGATGATGGAGCTGCAGTCGGACTTCGAGGTGCAGAAGCACGAGAAGAAGGAGCACCCGACGGCGGAGCAGGTCGAGGCGAACAAGGCCAAGTGGGGGCTGACGAAGTAGCGACGCGCGCTGCCGTTGCGTCTTGCGGAGGGCCCGCCGGCGTTTCGAGCGCCGGCGGGTTTTTTTGCGCTTGTCGCGCGGCGGTGGGCGCGTGGCGGTGGGCG
>JBFMAS010000694.1:0-3905 GCA_040755575.1 Thermodesulfobacteriota bacterium | reverse complement strand
CAGCCCGGCGCCGACGTCTCCGCGGAAACGCGCGCGACTACCACGGGCGACTCCGGTCACCGACCACGCGCTCCCCACGAGCCGCGCACCCCGCTCGCCCGAGCCGACGCGCTGGTCGCCGTCGCGGAGGCGTACCTGCGCGCGCCGGGATCGACCGCGGCAGCCGGCGCCTCCGCCACCGCCACGCCCGCGCCCGTCGAGCTCGTGGTCCACGTCGACGAGACGGCGCTTCTCGGCGAGCGGAGCGACGCCGGCCCGCACGACGCCAGCCCCGCGAGCGGCCACGCGACGCTCGACGACGGCACCGTCCTTCCGCTCGCCACCGCGCAGCGCCTCGCCTGCGACGCGAGCGTCGTCCGCGTCATCGAGACCGAGCCCGGCGAGGTCCGCACGCTCGGCCGCCGCACCCGGCGCACCCGGCGCACCCGGCGCATCTCGGCGACGCTGCGCCGCGCGCTCCGCGTCCGCGACCATGCGCGCCGCTTTCCGGGCTGCACCAACCGCATCACGGACGCGCACCACGTCCTGCACTGGGCGCGCGGCGGGGCGACGCGGCTCGACAACCTGTGCCTGCTGTGCCGGCGTCACCACCGCCCGGTGCACGAGCACGCCTACGCGATCGAGAGAGCGCCCGGCGGCGAGCTGCGCTTCCTGCGGCCCGACGGATCCGCGCTGCCACCGGCGGGACCGGCGCGCGCGCCGCTCGACGGCGACGGCTTCGCACGGCTCGCGCGCGAGCACGCGGCGCTCGGGCTGCGCATCGACGCGCAGACGGCGTTCCCACGCTGGGACGGCGAGCGTGTCGACTACGATGCGGTCGTGCACGCGCTCGCGAGCCGCGTGCCGCGAGCGTTCGCGTAGCGCGCCCGGCCCCCGTGCACGCGCTCGACGACGCCTCACACCCCGAACGACCACTCCGCGACCAGCACCCCGTCACCTGGCTCTCGAGCCGCCGCGTCACCGGCCACTTCACCCCCACCCCGAAGCTCAGCGGGCTCAGCACCGCCTCGTCCGCGAACGGCGCGAGCCACACCCCGCCCGCGAGCTCGACGAACGTGCGCTCGTCGGCCGCCTCCGCCGCGTCGAGCACCGTCGTGCCGAGCACCTCGAGCACCGGCCGGAACCGTCCCTCCACGTACTGCTGCGCAAAAGCCGTGTTCCACACCAACGCCTTCTGCAGGGCGCCGTCCTCGGCGCGCACGTCCTGCTCGTACGCGAGCTGCACCTGCACCAGCAGGTCCGGCAGCGCTTCCGCGACCGTGAAGCGGCGCGCGGGCAGCAGCGACACCGTCCACGAGCCGATCCCGCCGGTCTCCTTGGCGAGGCTGCCGGTCGGTGCCGCGACCTCCGCGCGCAGCGAGAAGTAGTCGAGCACCCCGTCCGGTCCGCAGCAGAGCTGCAGCTGCGCGGCGACGCCGAGGTCGCCGATGCTGCCCACGGTCGCGCCCTCGTCCGGGATGCGGACCGTCACCGGTACTTCGAGGTCGACCTCGAACGCCTCCCAGAACACCCACGTGACTCCCGGTGCGAGCTCGACGTCGCTCTCGGCCGCCAGCTCGTCCCACGTCGTGTCGAGCTCGAGGTTCTTCTCGACGAACGCGCGCGCGGTGAACAGCGGCTCGGTGGGGTCGAGGCGCGCGAGGTGGCGGCTCCACGCGGGGGGCGGCGCCGCGACGAGCAGCGCCACGCCGGCGAGCAGCGCCGAGGCCGCGCGGCGTCGCGCTGCCACTACCCCGGCACCTTGCGCACGAGCTTTCGCAGCACGCCCGGCGCCAGCGAGTTGAGCGGCTTCACCGACACGCTCGGGTCCTTCACCGGGCCGCGCACCGTGAAGTCGATCGCGATCAGCCCCTCGCCCTCCTGGCCGCGGAACAGGCCGCCGATGATCGGGATCTTGCCGGGCAGCTCGTTGAGCCCGTAGATCGGCGGCACCAGCGTGCCGTTCATCGCGACGTTGTCGCGTGGGCCGTCGATCGTGCCGTCCATCACCAGGCGCAGCGACGGACCGGTCACGACGCCGTCCGTGAACGTCACGGCGCCCGCGTCGTAGGCGATGCCCGAGGTCAAGCTGTCGAACGCGATGCCGCGGTCGCGCAACACGTCGACGATGCCCGACAGCGAGGCGAGCGTCAGCAGGCGCGCCAGCGTCGGCGACTCGGTCAGGGTGAACGAGCGCACGGCGAGCTGGCCGTCGAGCTTCCAGCCGTGCGCGAGCTCGACGACGTCGCCGGTGAACAGCAGCTTGCCGCCGGTCGTGCGGGCCTCGGGCAGCAGGACCCGCAGCAGCGTGCTCGCGTCCTCCGAGGTCAGGCGGAAGCGGTTGCCGGCCGGCGCGGGATCGAGCGTCAAGGAGAAATCGGGGCGCTCGCCGCCCTTGACGGCGGCGGGCAGCTCGCCGTCGAGCTGCAGGCGCGCCAGGCGGTCCCCGGTGAAGGCCGCCGTGCCGGTCGCGCTGGCGCCCGCGGCCTCGAGCCGGGACGAGCGCACGGCGACGATCGCTCCGCGCGCGAGGACGAGCGTCGCCTGCGCCGTGCCGGGCGCCCCGGCCGGCTTGTCGAGGCGCAGCTCCGGGACGGCGAGCGTCGTCTCGCGCAGGTCCGACGTGAGCCGCGCGACGCCCTGGCCGTCGCCGCGCTGCTCGACGTGCGCGGTGACCGCCATCGGACCAGTCACCCACGGGCGCAGATCGTAGCCGAGCGCCGCGCGCCCCTCGGCGTCGACGTCGCTGCGGACGTCGATCGTGCGCGTCACGCCGGCGACCTGGCCGAGGCGCTCGTGCCACTCCACCTGGCAGCTCACGCCGGCGAGGGCACCCGTGCCCGTCACCGTGAGCTCCTCCTTCGCGACGGAGAGCTGCAGGTTGCCGTCGCGCAGCGGCCAGTCGCCGACGACACGCGGCAGCGCGACGCCGCGGAGCTGCGCATCGACCGCGGCGCCGAGGTCGTGCGGCAGCGGTGCGCCGGCGAGCGGGAACGCGAGCTGCACGCGCCCCGCGACCGAGCCCGACGCGTCGCGCGGCGCGATGCCGATCGCGCGCGCGTAGCCGAGCGGCTCGTGATCGACCAGCGCCAGCGCGTCGCGCAGC
This sequence comes from Thermodesulfobacteriota bacterium, assembly GCA_040755575.1. Lineage (GTDB taxonomy): Bacteria > Desulfobacterota > Binatia > UBA12015 > UBA12015 > DATCMB01. Next base: position 820 of record JBFMAS010000694.1, on the reverse strand, counting down.
GAGCCGCGCGCCTGCGCGTCGATCACGATGCGCGGCGCGCCCGAGGCGGTGCCGGCGATGTCGACCTTTGCGCCGGGAACCGCGACGCCCGCCACGGCCGCCTTCGCGACGCGGAAGCTCCAGGCGTCGGGCGAGAAGGTCGCCGTTCCCGTCACGCCGGTCGCCTCGGGCATCGTGTCGACGTAGCGCACGGCGAGCCCGTCGTAGGACAGCCGGCCCTCGAGGCTGCGCAAGGTGAAGCTCGGGGCGTCGCCGAGCGCCAGCTCGCCGTGCAGCGCGACGCGCGCGTCGCTCACCTTGCCGGCGGTGATGTTGCCGGTGACCCAGGTGCGCGCATCGCTCGCCGCGTCCGCGGGCCACCAGGACGCGAGCTCGTCCACCGGAAGCTGGATCACGGTCGCGTCGGCGGTCACGGCGCCGCCCGACGCCGCATCGGTCCAGTCGCCGGACACGCGCAGGACCGGCGTCCCGAGGTCGACCTCGAGCTGGCGCAGCGTCGCGGTCGCGCTCGCGACGTCGTAGGAGCCGCCGAACGACAGGCGCTCGATGCGTGCGTGGCGCGACCACGGCGCGGGCAGCTCCACCACGCCGGCGGCCCCCGTCACGTCGATCTCGGCGCGCCGCACGTCGGTCCCGGCGAGGAGCAGGGTCAGCGATCCCTCGAGCGGCACGTCGAGGGCCGCGGCCGCCGCGGCGAGCGCGTCCGCGACCGAGCCCGCCTCGGGGACGAGCGCGCTCGTCGCCTGCGCGAGCGCCGCCGGCTCGACGTCGCGAAACGCGAGCAGCAGGTGCGCCGGCGCGGGCGCCGGCGGCTGCGACA
>JBFMAS010000693.1:0-5063 GCA_040755575.1 Thermodesulfobacteriota bacterium | reverse complement strand
GGGAGCGAGAAGCGCGAGGCGCCGCGAGCGCAAGGAGCCGAACCCGACGGCGTATCCGGGGCGATCCGTCGAGGGTTCGGCGACGCAGCGATCGCGGATGCATCGCGCTTCGCAGCCCCGCGGCCTTGCTCGGACAGGCTCCTAGCCCTCGACCGGCACCGCGAACGCGCCCGCGAGCTGCTGCATGACGTCCGCCGTGGTGACCGGCCGCGAGCCGTCGGTCGCGGGCGGCTTGCCGCCGCGGACGCTCTTCGTCGCCAGATCGACGTCCGGCGCTTCCGCGCGCAGCGCGCCGGCGGTGCACTTCTCGCGCGGCCGGTGCGCGAACGCGTCGAGACGGAAGATGCGCAGCGCGTTCTCGTGCGTGATCTTGTTCACCTCGTGATCGGGCACGCCGTCGAGGCTCCTCATCAGCGCCTCGGGCGAGCGCGGCCAGGTGGTGTCCGAGTGCGGGTAGTCGCACTCCCACGTGATCGTGTCGATGCCGACCGCGTGTCTGTTCTTGACGCCGATCGGGTCGTCGATGAAGCAGGTCACCATGTGCTCGCGCCACACCTCGCTCGGCTTCTTGCCCTTGAAGTCCTGGTGCGTCCAGGCGTGGTGGTGCTCGTGCACGTAGTCGGCGCGCTCGAGGAAGTACGGGATCCAGCCGATGCCGCCCTCCGAGAGCGCGACGCGCAGCTTCGGATACGTCTTCAGCACGCGCGACCACAGGATGTCCGCCGCGAAGTCGACGATCTTCATCGGCGTCGTCGTGATCATCACGTCGACCGGCGCCTCCATCGAGTTGAACTGCATGCCGGCACCCGAGCCGATGTGCACGCAGAGCACCGTGCCCTCGTCGCACAGCGCCTTCCACAGCGGGTCCCAGTGCTCCGAGTGGAAGCTCGGCAGGTTGAGCTTCTCGGGGCTCTCCGTGAAGCTCAGCGCGTGGCAGCCCTTCTTCGCGACGCGCCGGACCTCGTCTGCCATCAGGCTCGGATCCCACATGATCGGCAGCGCCATCGGGATGAAGCGCCCGGGATAGCTGCCGCACCACTCGTCGATGTGCCAGTCGTTGTAGGCCTGGAGCATGACGCGGGCGAGGCTCTTGTCGGCGAGCTCGGCGAACTTCATGCCGGTGAAGCCCGGGAAGGACGGGAAGCACAGCGACGCGAGCACGCCGTTCGCGTTCATGTCGCGGATGCGCTCGTGCACGTCGTAGCAGCCGGGGCGGAGCTGCTCGTACGAGGTCGGCTCCATGCCGTACTCCTCGGGCGGGCGTCCGACGACGGCGTTCAGCGCGATGTTCGGGATCTGCTGGCCGTTGAACCACCAGACGTCGCTGCCGTCCTTCTTGCGCGCGACGCGCGGCGCCTTGTCCTTGTACTGCACGGGCAGATGCTGCTCGAACATGTCCCGCGGCTCGACGACGTGGTCGTCGACGCTCACCAGGATCAGGTCTTCCGCTCGCATGGCGTCTCTCCTCCGCTCGCTCGAATCTATCTCAAGGGGCCGGGACGTCGTAGAGCCGGCTCCAGTTGTCCCACAGGATCTTGCGCTGCGACTCCGCCGACAGCGGCAGCTCGAGGAAGGCGTCGACCGAGCGCGGGTACTTCGAGTCGGCGTGCGGGTAGTCGGTCGAGAACACGAGGTTGTCGTCGCCGAAGCGCTCGACGTACTGCTTGACGGGCTCCTCGTCGGCCTCGACGGAGAGCCAGCAGTTGCGCAGGAGGTACTCGGACGGCTTCATGCGCAGCTCCGGCGCCTCCATCTTGCCGAGCCACTCCCAGTGCTCGTCGAGGCGGTAGAACAGCCACGGCGCCCACGAGCAGTTGCCCTCGAGCAGCGCGACGCGCAGCCTCGGGAAGCGCTCGAGCACGCCGCCGGCGGTCAGGCTGACGGCGACCGTCATGATGCCGAGCGGCTGGCTGAAGGTGTGCCACATCATCAGCCTGTCGAAGATCTCGAGCGAGAAGTCGGGCTTGAGGTGGTTCTGGCCGCCGCCGTGGAACGCGACCGGGATGCCGAGCGCCTCGCACTCCGCCCACAGCGGGTCGTACGCCGGATGGTGCCACGGCCGCCGGCCGACGGCGCCCGGCGACAGGAAGATCGCCTTGAAGCCGAGCTTCTCGACCGCGCGCCGGGTCTCGGCGACCGCCGCCGGCACGTCGTGCGGCGCGACCATCGCGGCACCGAAGACGCGTCCCGGCAGCTCCCGGCAGAAGTCGTGCAGCCAGTCGTTGTAGGCGCGCGCGATCGCCGCGGCGAGCGGGCCCTCGAGCCCGTCCGGGCCGACCACCTCCGGGCTGTCGAGGCCGAGGACGAAGAGCCCGCGCGTCGGGAAGAGCACGGCGAGGTCGAGCCCTTCCGCGTCCATCGCGTCGCGCTGCGAGGCGGGATCCCAGCCGCGGCGCTCGGCCTGCGCATAGACGCTCTCGTGCTCAGTCTTCCAGGCGCTGCGGTCCGCGAGCGGGCGCACTGCGCCGAGGCGCAGCAGCACGTGCGACTTCACCTTGACGCGCATGTCGCGCTGCATCTCGGTGAGCCCGACCGGCGCCGCGTGCCGCCACGCGGGGTCGATGTAGCGCTGCCAGAGGTCCGGCGGCTCGAAGATGTGCATGTCGCTGTCGGCGACGAGCAGGCCGTTCTTCGTCACGCGCTCCCTCTCCCGTCGTGGCCGAGCGCTCGGTCGGGCGCTCGCCCGAGACCCTTAGCAGGGATCGCGCGACGGCTGCCAGCACCTTTCACGCGTTGACAACCTTCGCCGGTACGACCTACGGTGACGATTTTTTCGGCAAGGAGCCTCCCCGATGACCCAGCGATCTCCCCTGCACCTGCGTCGCTTCCGCACCCTCGCGCTGGTCGCGCTGCTCGCGCTGCACCAGGTGAGCCTGACGGCCTGCGGCAACTCGAGCTCGGCGAGCGGTGGCCCGAGCCCGAGCCCGACCGCCGCCCCGACCCCCGGACCCGGCACCGTGCCGGCGAGCTACTCCGCCCGCGGCAGCGTCGAGCAGGCGTACGTGGTCGACGCCGAGCCGGGCAGCGAGCTCACCCTGGTCGACGGCTTCGGCGCCGCGGTCGCGACCGGGACCGCCGACGCGCAGGGCTCGCTCATCTTCCGCGACGTCCCGGCGGGCGGCGGCTACCGGGTCACCGCGCCGGCGGCCGGCCAGACCGCGGTCAGCGAGCCGTTCGCGGTGACGACGGCCGAGGACGTGCCCGATCCGTCCTTCTACCAGTCGCAGGTGGTCGGCCCGGGCTATCAGTACATCGAGACGCGCGACGGCACGCTGCTCGCGATCAACGTCCTCCTGCCGGGCCCGGTCGAGGACGGCCCGTACCCGACGGTGATCGAGTACTCCGGCTACTCGCCGGCCGACCCCGACAGCCCGCAGCCGAGCAGCCTCATCGCCGCCGCGCTCGGCTACGCCGTGGTCGGCGTCAACATGCGCGGCACGGGCTGCTCGGGCGGCGCCTTCCAGTTCTTCGAGACGCTGCAATCGACCGACGGCTACGACGCGGTCGAGATCGTCGCGGCGCAGCCGTGGGTCGCGCACGGCAAGGTCGGCATGGTCGGCCTCTCGTACCCCGGCATCAGCCAGCTCTTCGTCGCGCGCCTGCAGCCGCCCGGGCTTGCGGCGATCGCGCCGCTGTCGGTGATCGCCGACACCGGCCGCGGCGTCCTCTACCCGGGCGGCATCCTGAACAACGGCTTCGCCACGGCATGGGCCGAGGAGCGGCAGCGCGAGGCGCGTCCCGGAGGCCAGGCGTGGTCGCAGCGCCGCATGGACGCCGGCGACGAGGTCTGCGTCGCGAACCAGCGCCTGCGCGACCAGTCGCCCGACATCATCCAGATGATCAACGACAACAACTTCTACTACCCGGAGCTCGCCGACCCGGTGACGCCGGCCCTGTTCGTCGACCGCATCGAGGTGCCCGTGTTCCTCGCCGGCGCCTGGCAGGACGAGCAGACCGGCTCCTACTTCGCGAACATGCTCGACCGCTTCGGCAGCGACCAGGTGCACTTCACGATGACCAACGGCGGGCACACGGAGCCGCTCGCGCCGCCGATCTTCGGCCGCTGGATGGAGTTCCTGGACCTGTACGTGGCGCGCCGCGTGCCGCAGCGGTCGCCGGTCGTGCCGGTGATCCTCGACGTCATCAACGACTCGGTGTGGCAGGTCGACGCCGAGCTCATGCTCGAGCCCGATCGCTTCGCCGACGTGTCGAGCTACGAGGAGGCGCTCGCCCGCTTCGAGAGCGAGCCGCCGGTGCGGATCCTGTTCGACAACGGCGCCGGCGGCGCGATCGGCGGACCGTTCCCCGCGTTCGAGGCGTCGTTCGACGCCTGGCCCGTTCCCGACCTCGTGCCGACCGCCTGGTACTTCGACGAGGGCGGCCGCCTGGTGCCGGAGCCGCCGGCAGACGAAGGCGTCGACTCGTGGCTCTACGATCCTTCGTCGTCGCAGCGCACGTCGCTCGCCACCCCGGGCACGGAGTGGCGCGCGCTGCCCGACTGGGACTGGCAGCCGCTGCCCGACGGTAGGGCCGTCGCGTACGCGACCGACGAGCTCGCCGAGGACGTGCTGATGGCCGGCTCGGGCAGCGTCGATCTGTGGCTCTCGTCGACCGCCGCCGACACCGACCTGCAGGTGACGCTGAGCGAGATCCGGCCGGACGGCTTCGAGACCTACGTACAGAGCGGCTGGCTCCGTGCGAGCCGGCGCGCGACCTCGGACGAGTCGACCGAGCTGCGCCCCGTGCACACGCACCGCGAGGACGACGCGGCACCCCTGCCGCCGGGCGAGCTCGCGCTCGCGCGCGTCGAGCTGTTCCCGTTCGCGCACGCGTTCCGTGCCGGCTCGCGCATCCGGATCTCGGTCGAGGCGCCGGGCGGCGACCGCGCGCTGTGGAAGTTCGAGGCGCTGCCCGCGGACGGCGAGGTGATCAACACCGTCGCCCGCGGCGGCGCGACGGCGTCGCGCGTCGTGCTGCCGGTGCTGCCCGGCCTCGAGGCGATCGGGCCGCTGCCCGCGTGCCCCGCGCTGCGCGCGCAGCCGTGCCGGCCGTACGAGGAGGTC
>JBFMAS010000692.1:0-2793 GCA_040755575.1 Thermodesulfobacteriota bacterium | reverse complement strand
AGTCGAGCAGCTCGAGCGGCGAGGCGAAGCGGGTCGCCTCGCCGCTGCCGACGTGCTCGACGCGGCCCTCGAAGCGCTCGGGCGTGGCCTGGCTGCGGGACAGGAACTGGATGACGAAGGCGCGCTGCGTCGACATGGCGGTCCTCCTCGGGTTGCTCTCGGCACGAGGTCTGGTCCCGCGGATAGCCAGGAGCGGCGCGGCGAGTCATAAGGAAACGGTAATTTTGCGGTAAGATCCGCGACCCTGGAGGAAGCCCGATGACGCCAATGCCACGTCCGCCGGTGTTCGTGCCGCGCGTGCTCGACGAGCCCGGCGCGATCGACCTGCTGATCGACCGCCACGCACCGTACTGGCCGGTGCAGCGCTACTTCGCGAACGACGCCGAGTACGCGGCGCTGTCGGGCGGCGAGCGCGGCGCGATGCCGGTCGCGCCGGTGTTCCGCGGCAACTGGGCGACCGAAGGCGAAGCGCGGGACGGCGTCGAGACGCTTCTCCACCTGCCGCGCTTCGTCGCCGCGGCGCGCGAGCTGTTCGACGCCGAGATCGTGCGGCCGCAGAACGTCTACGTGAACCTGACCTGGCAGCTGCCGTTTCCGCAGGGCCGCGGCCACACCGACGTGCCGGCCTTCCGCGGCTTCGACCGCACGCGCCACCCGATCACGCTGCTCACCATCATGGGCATGTCGGGCCTGTTCGAGGACGTGCGCACGCGGATCGCGACCGCGGTCGCCTGGTTCTACGAGGGCACCGACGGCGGCTTCGAGTACTGGCCCGGCGGCCCGGACGGCGCGCCGGTGGTGCACGAGGGCGCGATCTCGAACACCGCGATCGTCGGCGACAACGACTTCATGTGGCACCGCGTGCGGCCGGTCGGACGCGTCGAGGACGGCATGCCGTCGCTGACGCTCGACAGCGAGCTCGTGCGCCGGGACGCCGACACCTGGGCGATCCGCGACGGCGCGCGGGAGATCGCGCGCTTTCCGCGCCGCCAGCTGCGCATCAGCGTGTCATGGAAGGCGGCGGTGTTCGCGTCCGACGAGGAGCGCCGGCGCCACGACGAGCACCTCGACGACCTGACGCTCGACGAGGTGCTGCGCCGCTTCGCGGACGACCTGCGCTCGCGCGGCGCCCGCGTCGACGTGCCGAGCGACCCCGAGCGCGATCCGTCGTTCATCGCGACGCTGCAGGACGCGTACGTGCGCTACCCCGCCGCCTACGCGGCCTGAGCACGCGTCGGCGCGCGCACGCTTGCGCGCCGCGCGCGCACGCGCGAGGACGGGCGCAGCCGTGCAGCTCTGCTTCGCATCGTTCCGGCTCGACCCCGGGAGCCAGCGCCTGTGGCGCGGCGACGAGCCGGTGGCGCTGACGCGCAAGGCGTTCGGCGTGCTGCACTGCCTCGCCGAGCGCGCGGGCGAGCTCGTCACCAAGGACGAGCTGCTCGAGCGCGTGTGGCCCGACACGGTGGTCGGCGACGCCGTGCTCAAGGTGTGCGTGCGCGAGATCCGGCGCGCGCTCGACGACGACCCGCAGGAGCCGCGCTTCATCGCCACCGCGCACCGGCGCGGCTACCGCTTCGTCGCGCCGGTCGAGCCGCGCGACGGGCCCGACGCGGTGCCCGGCGTCCCCGAGGCGATTCGCTGGCAGACCGCGACGGCGCCGGTCGCCGTCGTCGGACGCGAGGCGCCGCTCGCCGAGCTGCGCACGGCGCTCGCCACCGCCCGCGCGGGGCGCCGCCAGGTGGTGTTCGTCACCGGCGAGGCCGGGATCGGCAAGACGACGCTCGTCGACCTGTTCTTGACCGAGCTGCAGCGCGAGCCCGGCATGTGGATCGCGCGCGGCCAGTGCGCGCAGCAGCACGGCCCGGGCGAGGCCTACATGCCGCTGCTCGACGCGCTGGGCACGCTGTGCCGCGGCCGGGGCGGCGAGTCGCTCGCCGCGGAGCTCGCGCGCCGCGCGCGCGAGGAGGGCCGCGTCGACCTCGAGGTGCGGGCGCTCGTCCACCAGGCGACCGTCGTCTACCTCGCACGCCGTGCGGCCAGCGCGGCGCTGTTCAGGCAGGCGCAGGAGCGGGTGCGCGAGCTGCCCGACCCGGCGCTCGCGATCCACCTCAAGAGCTTCACCGCCTACGGGCGGCTGCGGGCGCGGGGCTTCCGCGAGTCCGACCGTGCGGCGTGCGCGGAGGCCGTGCGCGTGCTCGCCGCCGCGGGGGAGCGCAGCCTGCTGGTCGCGCACTACGGCAAGAGCGCGAGCTTCGAGAACGTCGCAGGCGAGTACGCGGCTGCCCGCAGGCTCGCCGAGGACGGGCTCGCGCTCGCCGTCGAGACCGGCGACCTCGCCGAGCACCTGCTCTGCCAGTACGCGCGCGCCTGGGCGCTGCTGCACGCCGGCGCGTGGGGCGAGATGCAGCGCGGGCTCGCCGAGGAGATCGAGCTGACGGAGCGCAACCGGCACCCGCTGTGGACCGCGGTCTACCGCCTCGAGCTCGCGTGGCTCTGCATCGAGGCCTTCGCCTTCGAGCGCGCCGAGCGCCTGTGCTTGGAGGCGCTCGCTTGCGGCCGCGAGGCGGGGCACGCGCTCAGCCGGACGCTCGGCTCGATCCTGCTCGCGACGGCGCGCCTCGGGCGCGGCGACGCCGACGCGGCCGAGGAGGCGCTGCGCGAGATCGACGTTCTCGCGCGCGCGGGCAGCGAGGTCGAGTGGCCGCTCAGGCCGCGTCTCGCGCTGACGTACGCCGAGCTCGGGCTCGCGCGCGGCGATCTCGACCGCGCGCGGACGCACGCCGACGCGCTGCT
>JBFMAS010000691.1:0-29923 GCA_040755575.1 Thermodesulfobacteriota bacterium | reverse complement strand
CTGCTGCCGGGCGCCGGTCTCGCCGGCTTCGGGCCGTCGCCGGACTCGTCGACGCCGCCCGATCTGCTCGACGTGCTGCACGCGCTTTCCGCCGCGTCCGCCCGACCGGGCGTCGGCCCGGATCCCGCGGCGCGCTCGTGCGAGGGCGACGTCCGGCCGCCGGACTACGCGCGCGCCTACGGCGGCGCGGCGCGGCGGCTGCTGCTGGTCGAGGACGATGACGCGCGGCCGCCGTGGTGGGCCGCGCTGCGCGACCTGCCGGGCGCTCGCGTGCTGCGCGGCGATTCGGCGAGCACGCTGCGCGCCCTCGCGGGCGAGCTCACCACCAGCGAAACGCCTTCCGGCGCTTGACGATGGTCATCGTCCACGGCGGCGGCGTGATCTCGAGCACGACGCGCTCGCGCAGCGCCGCCGCCTCGAAGCGCGCGACCTGCCGCGGGAAGCGCCAGGTGCACGTGCGAGTTGGTGACGTTCAGGTGCACCTCGAACAGGTTCGGCGCCGTCACCAGCACGAGCGCGAGCACGAGCCGCCGCAGCCGCCCGGGCACGACCGGCTCGAAGCGGGCCGACACCAGGAACGCCGGCACCGCCGCCTGCACGAGGAGCGCGCAGACCGTCATCACGAGGGGCGCCCAGCGCAGCCCGATCACGACGCTCCACTCCATCCCCATCCTCGGCCCAGAACTGCGGCGAGGTCAGCGCCTCGGGACGCCGCGCGGCGATCAACGAAGCGAATGCGGCGACCAGCAGCAGCGCGCCGCCGATCGAGCGGAGCGGCGCCGCGACGCGCCGCGGACCATCCACCTGACGGGCGGCTTGCAATGGACCAGCGGTCACGGTTAGCTCTGCTGCCCGCCGGAGCACAGGGGAAGGCGCTTGCAACCGTCGATCTCGGTCGTCATCCCGGCGTTCAACGCCGCGCGCCTTCTCGAGGCCTGCCTGACGCACCTCGACCGGTCGACGGTCGCGCCGCTCGAGTGCCTGGTGGTCGACGACGGCTCGGCGGACGACACCGCCGAGGTCGCGGCCCGCCACGGCGCGACGGTGCTCGCGACCGGCGGCCGGCAGGGTCCGGCCCGCGCGCGCAACCTCGGCGCCCAGCACGCGCGCGGCGAGGTGCTGTTCTTCATCGACGCCGACGTCTGCGTCGAGCCCGACTCCGTTCGCAAGGTCGCGGACGCGTTCCCCGCCGACGCGTCGCTCGACGCGCTCATCGGCTCCTACGACGACGCGCCCGAGTCCGGCGACTTCCTGTCGCAGTACAAGAACCTCATGCACTCCTGGGTGCACCACCAGGGCAGGCGCCGCGCAAGCACCTTCTGGAGCGGCTGCGGTGCGATCCGCCGCGAGGTGTTCCTCGCGCACAGCGGCTTCGACGAGTCGTACGACCGTCCCGCGATCGAGGACATCGAGCTCGGCTACCGCCTGGTGCGCGCGGGCCGCAAGGTGGAGCTCGACCCCGCGCTCACCGTCAAGCACCTGAAGCGCTGGACGTTCTGGGGTCTGGTCAAGTCGGACGTCTTCGACCGCGGCGTGCCCTGGACGGAGCTCATCCTGCGCGACCGCTGCATGCCGAACGACCTGAACCTGCACCTGAGCCAGCGGGTCAGCGTCGCGCTGGTGTTCGTCCTGCTCGGCATGACGGCCTTCGCGGCGGTGCGCTGGGGCGGCGCGTTCCTCACGCCGTTGTTCGCGCTGCTCTTCCTGCAGCTTTCACGCTACTGGCTCGAGTCCGCCTCGCCGAGCGACTCGCAGCGCGGCGCCGTGTCGGTCGGGCTGACGATCGCGGCGATCGTCGCGCTCGGCTTCTGGTACGGGATGCCCGCGCTCGCGATGCCGCTGCTGCTCGCCTACGTGCTGCTCTTCCTGCGCCACCGCTACGCCTACCGCCGCGGCTCGCCCGAGCGGCGCCTGACGACGCTGTTCTTCGCCGGCTACTTCCTGTTCACGGTGGCGCTGACCGTCGCGCACTTCCCGCGCGACCCCGTCGTGTTCGCCTGCTTCGCCGTCGTCGGCGCGATCATCGCGCTCAACAACCAGTTCTACCTCTTCCTCGCCGCGAAGCGCGGCCGCCCCTTCGCGCTCGCCGCGATCCCGTTCCACCTGCTGTATCACCTGTACAACGGCTTCTCGTTCGCCTACGGCGCGGCGCGCTACGCGACCGCCCGGCTGCTCGCGACGCCGGTGCTGCGCGGCGCCGCGCCGGCGCAGCCGTCGCCGCCTTCCGCGCACGCCGACTAGCACTGCCGCTCCCGGCGGCGTGCTACCAGCGATACGATGCGGATCGCGACCTGGAACGTGAACTCGCTCAAGGCGCGTCTCGACAAGGTATGGTGGTGGCTCGAGCGCGCGGATCCCGACGTCCTGCTGATGCAGGAGACCAAGTGCGCCGACGGCTCGGCGCCGGTCGCGGAGTTCGCACGGCGCGGCTACGAGCTCGCGCACCACGGCGAGGGACGCTGGAACGGCGTCGCGATCGCCAGCAAGCTCGGCATCTCCGGGGTCGTGACGAACTTCGGCGCCGAGCTGCCCCCGGCCGCCACGCCCGACGTGCCGGACGACGAGCCGCTGCGCGAAGCGCGCATGATGTCGGCGCTGTGCGGCGGGATGCGCGTGATCACCGTGTACGCGCCGAACGGCAGGGTGGTCGACTCGCCGTTCTACGAGGCCAAGCTCGCGTGGTTCGAGCGGCTCGTGCGCTGGCTGCGCGAGACGCGCTCCGCCGACGAGCCGATCGTCCTCGGTGGCGACCTCAACGTCGCGCCGACCGACGCCGACGTCTGGGACCCGACCGCCTGCCACGGCGGCACGCACGTCTCGCAGAGGGAGCGTGACGCCTTCGCCGAGCTGTGCAGCTTCGGCCTGCGCGACGCCTACCGGATGCACCATCCGGAGCCGGGGCGCTTCAGCTGGTGGGACTACCGCGCCGGCTGCTTCCAGAAGAACTTCGGCATGCGCATCGACCACCTGCTGGTGAGCGCGAGCGTCGCCGAGCGCGTGGTGTGGGCCGAGATCGATCGCGAGGCGCGCAAGGGCAAGCCGACGCCCTCCGACCACGCCCCGGTGCTCGTCGACGTCGACTCACCCGGACGCGAGCTCGACGCGGGCTGGGCCGGCGCGGACGCGCGCATCGCGTCGCGCCGGGCGGGACGCGCGGGCTAGCGCCCCGTCACGACACCATCGCGACCACCGAGTCGCCCTCGTGCCGCAGCACGAAGCGCGAGTCCTCGACGATCTTGCGCTTGGCGGCGCGCTCGACCACGAAGTTGCCGAGGTAGAGCACGTCCATCTCCGAGCGCGTGAAGGTGTTGAAGGCATTGAGCGGCGTCTCGACGATCGGCTCGCCCTTCAGGTTGAAGCTGGTGTTCAGCACCACCGGCACGCCGGTCGCCTCGCCGAACAGCTCGATCATCCGGTGGTAGGCCGGGTTGGTCTCCTTGATCACCGTCTGCAGGCGGCCCGAGCCGTCGACGTGCGTGATCGCCGGGATCACGTCGCGCTTGTCCTCGCACACCGGCACCACGTACAGCATGAAGCGCGCCGGGTAGTGCGACATCGCGTTCGGCAGCTCGAAGTACTCCTCGCAGCGCTCGCCGAGCACGCTCGGCGCGAACGGACGGAACGCCTCGCGGAACTTGATCTTGGCGTTCACGATGTCCTTCATCTCGGCGCGCCGCGGGTCGGCGATGATCGACCGCGCCCCGAGCGCGCGCGGCCCCCACTCGAAGCGGCCGCGGTACCAGCCGCACACCTTGCCCGCGGTGAGGTCGTCGACCACGCGCTCGAAGAAGCGCTCGTCGTCGTCGATGTGCGTGAAGTTGAGGTCGTACTCCTTCAAGAAGTCGCCGATCTCGCTCTCGGAGTACTCGCTGCCCAGGTAGGCGTGGCCGAGGGCCGGGACGCGCGGCTTGCCGAGCAGGTGGTGGTAGGCCCACAGCGCGGCGCCGATCGCGCCGCCGTCGTCGCCCGGCGCGGGCGGGACGTAGATCTGCTCGAAGCCCGCGTCGCGCAGGATCTTCGCGTTGGCGACGGAGTTCAGCGCGACGCCGCCCGAGAGACACAGGTTCTTGAGCCCGGTCTTGCGCTGCGCGTTGCGCGCGAGCGCGATCATGATCTCCTCGGTGACGTTCTGGATCGACGACGCGACGTCGCAGTAGAACGGGTCGAGCGACTTGTCGCCGAGCGCCGGATCGCGCGGCGGCTTGCCCATCGCCTCGGAGAACTTGGGCGACAGCGTGTTGTCCGGCGAGTAGTGGAAGGCGAAGTAGTCGAGGTCGAGCCAGTACGAGCCGTCGGCCCCGATCCTGATCATCTTCTTGACGCGATCGACGTACTTCGGCTGCCCGTAGGGCGCCATGCCCATGAGCTTGTACTCGCCCTCGTTGACCTCGAAGCCGCAGTAGGCGGTGAAGGCCGAGTAGAGGAGGCCGAGCGAGTGCGGGAAGCGCGCCTCCTGCTCGATGTCGATCCTGGTGCCGCGGCCGACGCCGACCGTGCCCGTCGACCACTCACCCGCGCCGTCGACCGTGATGATCGCCGCCTCGTCGAACGGCGAGCAGAAGAACGACGCCGCTGCGTGCGACATGTGGTGCTCGCAGAAGAGGATCTTCCTGGGGTCGACGCCGAGCCTCTCGCGGATCAGCGGCTTGATCCACAGCTTGTCCGTCACCCAGCGCCGCATCGATTCGGTGAACACGCGATGCGAGCGCGGGAAGGTCGCGAACGCGGTGCTGAGCAGGCGCTCGAACTTGAGGAACGGCTTCTCGTAGAACACGACGTGGTCGACGTCGTGGATCGTGATGCCGGCCTTCTTCAGCACGAAGTCGACGGCGAGCGACGGGAAGCGGTTGTCGTGCTTCACCCGCGAGAAACGCTCTTCCTCACCGGCTGCGACGACCACGCCGTCGTGGATCAGCGCGGCCGCGCTGTCGTGGTAGTAGAAGGAGAGACCGAGGATGTACATCAGCTTTCCCTGCGTACGGTTCTGGGACGGGTCGCTGGGGTGGGCGCGAGCAAGTCTCCCGAGGCTACCCGACGGTCACCTCGTGGACAAGCACGCTAGAGGCGGGAGCGGCCCCGAGCGGGCTCCGCTATCGGGTCCAACACAGCCGAAGGCCGGGGCTCCCGGGCCCGCGCCCGTCGCGCTTTCCGATTGACCGCCGTAGGCGGGTCCGGCATCGTCCGTCGCTCCCGCCGCCGTCGTTCTGATACGAGTCCCCGCCCATGAGCCAAGCGCGATCCTGGCTGCCACGCCTCGCGGCCGCCGCCTTCTCGGTCCTGCTGTCCGTCGTCCTGCTCGAGGTCGTGCTGCACGTCGTCGGCTACCCGCGGACCAAGACGAGCCATCAGCGCTTCTACGTCGAGCACGACCCGCAGCGCGGCTGGCGCAACGTGCCGAACGCGGACGGCTGGTTCTCGACCGACGAGTACGACGTCCACTTGCACTACAACTCGCGCGGCATCCGCGGGCCGGAGCGCTCGTACGACAAGCCGCCGGGCACGTACCGCGTGGTGATCCTCGGCGACTCGTTCATCGAAGGCTACTCCGTGAGCCTCGACGATCGCGTCTCGGAGCGGCTCGAGAAGCGGCTCGCCGAGCAGGATCCGTCACGGCGCTACGAGGTGATCGCGCTCGGCACGGCCGGGTACAGCACGGACCAGGAGCTGATCTGGCTCGAGTCCGAGGGCGTCAAGTATAAGCCCGACGTCGTGGTGGTGATGTTCTACATGAACGACGTCTGGTTCAACGGCCAGTCGAAGTACTGGCGCGGCGAGAAGCCGGCCTACGTCCTCGAGGACGGTACGCTGAAGCTGACCAACGTCCCCGTCCCGGACGCGCGTCCGGCGAGGAAGCAGAGGAAGGATACCGGGCGCGGCCTGCGGCACTGGGTGCGCGCGAACTCGAAGATCTACGCGCTCGTCTCGCTCGCGCTCGAGAACTCGCCGGGCCTGCGCGGCGCGGCGGCGTCGCTCGGGCTCGTGTCACCGCGGCAGGAGGACGACGACGAGGGCGGCCCGCGCGTCGCCGACGAGCTCAGCGTCTTCCAGAAGGAGGAGCCGCCGGCGACGCGCAACGGCTGGCGGATGACGGGTGCGATCCTCGAGCGGATGCAGGAGGTCGCGGCGCAGGCGGGAGCGAAGCTCGTCGTGTTCCACATCCCCTTCAAGGGCGTGGTCTACGAGCAGGACTGGGCGCCGATCCTCGCGCGGCTCGGCATCCCGCAGGAGCAGCTCGACCCGACGCGCGTCAAGCAGCGCTTCGAGGAGGCGTGTGCGGCGTACGACCTCGACTGCATCGAGCCGACCGGCGAGTTCCTGCGCGTGGCGCGCGAGCGCGGCAGCGACGGCGAGCGCCTGTACTACGTCCAGGACAACCACTGGAACCCCGGCGGGCACGCGCTCGCGGCGGAGATGCTCGCGCGCCGGATCCGCGAGCTGCAGGCGCCGCAGCAGCGGTAGGAGCCTGGCCGCACGACGGCGCCGCCCGCCGACGGCGGCGCGGCCGCCTCAGGGCCGAATGCCGGTCCGGGCCACCGGCGCCGGCGGCTCGTCCGCGCGCCCGCGCGCCATGCGCAGCGCGTGCAGCACGCGGTTTCTCAGCTCGCGCGGGTCGATCACGTCGTCGTAGCTCATGCCGTCGGCCGGCCCGAAGACGCCGCCGAGCTCGCTCGCGTCGAGCCGCTGCTGCGTCGCCTCGTCCGCGCCGACCGCGTCGCCCGCGCCGCCGGCCGGCATCGCCGCGATGCGTCCCGACGGGAAGGCGAGCGTGGCCGTCTGGCCGTCGAACGGGTTCATCGCCATCAGGCACGAGGCGACGCCGTATACCTTGCGCAGCGTGACGTGGATCTTGACGCCGCGCATCCGCGCCTGGGCCGCGAACATGCGCATCGCACGCCGCAGGATGCCCTCGCGCTCGGCCACCCTGCCGACCAGCACGCCGGGCGTGTCGGCGAGGAACACGAGCGGCAGACGGAAGGCGTCCGCGATCTCGATGAAGCGCGCCGCCTTGTCGGCGGCGTCGGCGTCGATCGAGCCCGCCTTGACGCTCGGCTGGCTCGCCACGATCGCGACCGGCTCGCCGCCGAGGTGCGCGAGCACGGTGAGGATCGAGCGCCCGTAGCCCGGCTGCACCTCGAGCAGCTCGCCGCCGTCGACCAGCAGCTCCAGCACCGCCGTCATGTCGTACGCCCTGCGCTGGTCGGCCGGGATCACGTCGAGGATCGCGTCGAGCCTGCGCTCGCCCGTGTCGGCGAAGCGGGCGCTCTCGGGCGCACGGCGAGGCGGCGCCTGCCACGCGCTCGACGGGAAGTAGCCGAGGTAGCGGCGGACGAGCGCGAGCGCCGCGACGTCGTCGCGTGCGACCGCATGCGCGAGCCCGCTCGCCGCGTGCACGGCGCTGCCGCCGAGCTCCTCCTTGGTCGTGACCTCCCCCGTCGCGCTCTGCACGAGCGGCGGCCCCGCCATGAAGGCGCATGCGCCTTCGGTCATGACGACGAAGTCCGCGAGCGGTGCGGCGAGCGCCGAGTGCCCGGCCGACGGGCCGAGGATCGCGACCGCGCTCGGCACGAGCCCCGACAGCCGCGCGAGGATCTGCAGGTCGTTCGGCGCGCGCGGGTAGCGCTCGAGGGCGTTCTGCGCGCGCTCGCCGGCGCCGTCGAGCAGCAGCACGAGCGGCATCCTCTCCTGCAGCGCGAGCTCGCCGAGGCGAAAGCGCTTCGCGTGCGCGCGGATGCCGATCGAGCCGCCGAGCACGGTGAAGTCCTCGCCGCCGACCGCGACCTCGCGCCCGTCGATGCGCCCCACGCCCGCGACGAAGCCGTCCGCCGGGATCTCGGCCGCACCGCCGACCAGCACGCCGAGCTCGACGAAGCTGCCCGGGTCGCACAGCGTCGCGATGCGCGCACGGACGTCGAGCTTCCCGCTCGCGTGCTGGCGCGTCACGCGCTCCGCACCGCCCATCGCTTCTGCGGCAGCGCGACGGCGCGCGAGATCGTCGAGGATGGGCCGCCAGTGAGGCGGGATCGCGTCGCCCTTCGGCTCTTTCGCGTCTCGGGACACGGAGGGACGATCTTGCTCCGCGTCGGGCGGGCGCTCAAGCCCGGGCCGACGTCGCCGCTCGCCTGCGGCTCGCGTTGCGGCGCGGGGCGTGCATGGGCATACCGCTCGGCATGGCGACGATCGAGGAAGTCGAGGCCCAGCTCCTCGGGCCGGGTGGGATGTTCGAGGTCGTCGAGGAGGACGTCCTCGGCGAGCGCATGCCGGTGTTCAAGAGCCGCGTGCCCTCCCTGCGCGCCTACGTCGAGCGCGCCGCCGGCTTCGGCGACGCGGAATACCTCGTCTTCGGCGAGCGGCGCATCACGTTCGCGCAGCACGCGCGCGCGGTGGCGTCGGTCGCGAGGGCGCTGCGGGAGCGTTACGGCGTCGCGCCCGGCGACCGGGTCGCGATTCTCGCCGCCAACTGCCCCGAGTGGATCGTCACCTTCTGGGCGACGGTCAGCCTGGGCGCGATCGCCGTGGGATTGAACGGCTGGTGGACGGGCGACGAGATCCTCTACGGCCTCGGCGACTGCCAGCCGAAGCTGCTCGTAGCCGACGCGAAGCGGCTCGCGCGGCTGGAAGGAGCCTCGCCCGGCGTCCCCGTGGTCGAGATCGAGTCGGCCTTCGACGCGCTGTGGAACTTCGATCTCGAGGCGGCGCTGCCCGATCAGCCGATCGCCGAGGACGACCCCGCGATCATCCTCTACACGAGCGGCACCACCGGACGGCCGAAGGGCGCGATGCAGAGCCACCGCAACGTCGTCGCGCTGGTGAGCCTGACGACCTTCTCCGGGCTGCGCAGCATGATGCTCGCGCCGGCGCCGCCCGACGCGCCGGCCGCGCACCCGCCCTGCATCTTCGTCACCAACCCGCTGTTTCACGTGTCGGGCCTGCACACCGCCGCGATCACCTGCCTCGCGTCGGGGCTGCGCTCGGTGTGGAGCGTCGGCCGCTTCGACCCGGTCGCCGCGATGCGCGCGATCGAGGCCGAGAAGGTGACGAGCTGGGGTGCCATGAACACCGTCGTGCAGCGCATGATCAACCACCCCGAGTTCGGCAGGTACGACCTGTCGTCGCTGCGCCAGATCGGCGGCGGCGGCGCGCCGACCGCGCCCGAGCTGCAGCGCCGCATGCGCGACGCGTTTCCGTCGATCCGCTTCGGCGGCACGCTCGGTCACGGCTACGGCAGCACCGAGTCGACGGCGCTCGCGACGATCATCAACGGCGAGGAGTGGGCGCAGTACCCCGAGTCGGTCGGCCGCCCGCTGCCGACGGTGCAGATCGAGATCCGCGACGCCGAGGGCCGCGCGCTGCCCGAGGGCGAGGAAGGCGAGGTCTGCATCAGGAGCCCGCTCGTCATGCTCGGCTACTGGAACCGCCCGCGCGAGACCGCGGAGACGATCGCCCCCGGCCGCTGGCTCAGGACCGGCGACGTCGGCCGCATGCAGGGCGGCAGGCTCTATCTCGCGTCGCGCAAGCGCGACCTGATCCTGCGCGGCGGCGAGAACGTCTACCCCGTCGAGATCGAGCACCGCCTCGCCGAGCACCCCGACGTCGCCGAGGCCGCGGTGATCGGCGTCAAGCACGAGGAGCTGGGCCAGGAGGTGAAGGCGGTGATCGTGCCGCGTCCCGGCGCCCATCCCGATCCCGCCGAGCTGGCGAGGTTCGTCGCCGAGAAGCTCGCGTACTTCAAGGTGCCGGCCCACTGGGAGCTCCGCGACGCGCTGCCGCGCAACGCGACCGGCAAGGTCTTGAAGCACGTGCTGGCGGGCGAGGCGGAGAGCAGCTTCGTCGAGGAGTGACCGGATCGCGTCAGCGCCCGCGCAGCTCCATCACCAGGCCGGCGGCCGGGACGGAAACGCGCTCGCCGTGAGCCACCCCGGTCAGCGCTCTCCCGACGCCGGCGCTTGTATTCGCGTGGCAGCCGCGTGCTCTTCCCGCGCGGCATCCGTCGGCATGGGGCAAGGCGCCGTCCGTAGCGTGAACCAGAACGTGCTGCCGCCGATCGGCGCCCGCTCGACGCCGATGCGTCCGCCGTGCGCCTCCGTCAAGCCCTTCGCGATCGGGAGCCCGAGCCCCGCGCCGCCGCCCGGGCGCGCCTGCCAGAACGGGCGGAAGAGCAGAGGGACGGCGTCGAGCCGCGCCACGTCGAGCAGGTCGTTGATGAGCCGGTCGGCCCGCCCCACCGCGGCGTAGATCCGATCGAGCCGCCGGCGCTCGGCCTCGCGCGTCGCATCGAGCGACCGCTCGATCAGGCTCGCGTCCATCGCGATCGCTGCCAGCGGATTCCGCAGATCGTGCGCGACCACGCGCAGCACCTCGTCCCGCATCCGCGTCGCGCGGCGCGACGCGCGGTAGAGCGACGCGTTCTCGATCGCGAGCGCGGCGCGGCGGGCGACGTCCATCCCGAGCGCGAGGTCCTCGGCGTCGAAGCGTCGCCCGGCCGCCGTGGTCGCGACGAAAATCGTCCCGAGACGACGATCGCATACCAGGAGCGGCAGCAGGAGACCCGAGCCGATGTCGAGCCGCCCGAGCAAGGCCGCGTGAGCGGTACCGGCGGAGTGATCCACGAGGATCGGGCCTTCCGCGCCGAGCATCTCGGCTGCCACGGTGCCGAGGCAGAGCGCCGGGCCCGGCTCGCCTGCGACGCGCTCGCGGAGCGCGTCACGCGCGGCCGGATCGGACGCCGCGAGCCCCGCGAGACTCGGCCGGTCGTCGTCGTCGACGACGTCCACGACGCACCAGTCCCCGACCGCGGGAACCAGGATCTCGGCGACCGCCGCCCCGGCACACTCCGGATCGAGCGAGGCAGAGAAGCGCAGGCCGGCCGCGGACAGCAGCTCCTGGTGCTGCTCGAGGCGCTTGCGATCCGTGATGTCGACGAGCGCGCCGGGGACGAAGATCTCGCCGGTCGCCTCGTTCACGTCGCACGCGCCACGCGCCACGACCCACCGGACGGATCCGTCGGCCCGGACGATGCGGTACTCGACCTCGTACGGGGCGCGCCGCCGGATCGCATCGTCGATCGCGGCCCCGACGCGCGCTCGATCGTCGGGGTGGATGGCGGCCATCAGCGTCTCGAGCGCTGCCCCGGCGGGCGCCGCCACCGAGACGCCGAAGACCTCCTCCAGCCGCGCGTCACCGACCACTCGGTTGCACGACAAATCATAAATCCAGGTACCCACCGAACCGGCGGAGAGAGCGAGATCGAGTCGCGCACGCGCCGCGCGGAGCGCCTCGTCGCCGGCACGCCGCGCGACATCCAGCCGTCGGAGCGCGGCGGCGCTCCAGAGCACGACACCGACGAGCGCGGTGACGGTGTACGTCGTCAGCAGCGCAGCGCCGACCGACGTCGGGTAGTAACCGCCGCGCTCGCCCTGCATTCGCAGCCAGGCGAAGGCCACGGGGACCACCACCACGGCCGGGAGGGCGCTGCGCGCCATGAACGCGCCGACGTCCGTGCCCGCGAGCAGGGCGAGCGGGCTGCGCTGCGGGCGGGCCGCGGCGATGCCGAGCCCGAGAAAGAGGAACGCGATGGCCGTGGGAAGCGCCATCGGCGTGAAGACGGGGTGCCGCATCAACAGGCGCTCGGCGCCCAGCGCTTCCGGTTCGGCGAACAGGTAACCGCTCAGGGTCGCGAAGGCGAGCACCATCACGGTTGCCACCAGGCCGTTCGTCGCCCTGCCGCGCCGCTCGAGATCCATCACGGAAAGCGCCGCGCCGGCGCAGAGCAGCGCGAGGGCCGACGCCGGCGACGGCCGACCGGGCAGCAGCAGCCGCGCAGCGCGCACCTCGTCCCCGAACAGCACCCGATCGATCTGGAGATCTACGCCGGTCGCGTATTCGACGATCGTGAGGAGACCGACGAGTGCCGCCGTGCCGCCGAGCACCCGGCCCACGGCGCGACGCGGCCCGGCTGCATTCTCCCGTACGAGCAGCCAGAGCGCCGCTCCGAGCGCGACGATCGCGGCGCCGGTGTTCGGCATCATCACCCCGGAGCTGGGCCACGCGACGATCCGCGTCAGCGCCGGCAGCCCGAACGCCCAGCCGGCGAGGCCGGAGGCGCCGAGAGCCGTCGCAACCAGACCTGCGCCGCGTGCGAGGGGCGCTCCGCCGGCTGCGGCCGGGACTGCGGAAAGGGACCTACGAAGCACGGGACTCCGAGCGAATAGCATCGGTGTCAAGCAGTGCCTAGTCGATTGACGCGACTCGCTACACCGGCGCCAAAACCACCACCGGGATCCGCCGCTCCGTGATCCGCTCGTAGTTGCCGTAGAACGGGTTCACCGCCTTGAGCTCGGGCCACAGCCGCGCGTGCTCCTCGGCCGTCGCCTCGCGCGCCGTCACCTCGACGGTCCGCCCGCCGACCTCGACCCGGGCGCGGGGATTCGCCCGCAGGTTCAGCCACCAGGCGGGGTGCCTGTCGGAGCCGCCGTTCGACGCGACCACGACGAAGCGGTCGCCGTCGGCGAGATAGGCGAGCGCCACCGTGCGCTCCTCGCCCGAGCGACGGCCGCGCGTCGTCAAGAGCAGGTTCGTGATCCGGCCCGCGGAGTGCCCGACGCGGCCGCCCGTCGCTCGGTAGAGCGCCGTGTGCACGCGTCCGGTGACCTTCCAGAACGGGCTCTCGCCGACCGCCTTCAGCAGCCTCAGACCGAGCGACATGGCCACGGTCCTCGCGCACCCAGGCGCGCGACGCAAGCCGGCGCCGCTGCGCGGGCGGCACCCCGTGCCGCTACGACATCCGCAGCGCCGCGAGCGCCAGCCCCTCGTAGAGCAGGTGCGCCGCGAGGTTGCTCGTCAGGTCCGCGTGGTCGAGCGGCGGCGCCACCTCGACGACGTCCATGCCGACGAGATTGACGCCCGCCAGGCCGCGCAGCAGCGCGACCGCCTCGCGCGACGTGAGCCCGCCCGGCACCGGCGTGCCCGTGCCGGGCGCGAATGCCGGATCGACCGCGTCGACGTCGAACGTCAAGTAGACGTTGCGCAGCCCGACGGCGCTGCGCACGTCGCTCGCGATCGCCGTGACGCCGCGGCTCGCGACCTCGTCCATCAGGTAGACGCGCGCGCCGTGCCCGCGCCCGAGGTCGAGGTCGCTCGCCGCGCCGAAGCTCGCGCGGATCCCGACCTGGTGGAGCTGACCGCGCTCGATCAGCCCCTCGACGAGCGCATGGCGCAGCGGCGTGCCGTGGTGGAAGTCACAGCCCCAGACCTCGCCGTCGCTCGTATCGAGGTGGGCGTCGACGTGCACCACCGCGACCGGACCGTGCCGCGCCGCGATCGCGCGCAGCGCGGGCAGGACGATCGAGTGGTCGCCGCCCAGGAGGAACGGCGCCGCCCCGGCCGCGAGCACGCGTGCGACCTCGCCCTGCACGAGCTCGCGCACCGACGGCGGGTCGAACGGCGGGAAGGCCACGTTGCCGCCGTCGATCGCGCCCAGCGCGCCGAACACGTCGACCTCGTGGAACGGGTGGAAGGTCTGCAGGAAGGCGCTCACGCGGCGCACGTGGTAGGGCGCGAGCCGCGCGCCCGGCTGATGGGTCGCGCCGCCGTCGTACGGCACCCCGAGCAGGACGGCGCCTGCGCCGGCATACGCCGCGGCGCCGGGGCGCTCGAGCTCGGCGCACGGCAGGCGGAAGAACGGCGTCTGACCGTGGCGGAGATAGGTGAAGGCGGACTGCTGTGCGGAGCGCGGCGCCGGCAGGCGCAGCGCGAGGTTCGATTCGCTCACGAGCTTCTCCTTCAGGCGGCGAGCAAGTGCTCGACCACGGCGTGCGCCTCGCGCGCCAGATCCTCCGCGCTGCCGTAGCGGCGCGGGGTCATCGCACAGCCGAAGCGGACGCGGAGCACGATCTCGCGCCGCGCGAGGGTGCGCACGAAGTGCGGCAGGAACGGATCGTCGCCCGTCCACGTGAGCGCCGCGTCGTCGCACGACAGCGCGACCGGCACCACCGGTACGTCCGCGATGCGCGCGAGCCCGAAGACGCCGCGGCGAAACGGCAGCACCGTCTCGCCGGTCGTCGTCGTGCCCTCCGGGAAGTTGAGCAGCGAGACCCGCGCCGCGAGGACGCGTTGCCCGACGCGCAGCGCGCGTGCGCCGCTCGCCGCGTCACCGCGCCGGACGAACAGCACCCCGTGCTCGCGTCCGACGCGGCCGATGAGCGGCCAGCGCTCGACCTCGCGCTTCGCGACCGGGATGCACGGCACGATGCTGCCCACGGCGACCGGGTCGAGGTAGCCGACGTGGTTCGCCGTCAGCACAACCGGACCGCGCGGGATCGGTCCCGATACCGCGATCCGCATGCCGTTCTGCGCGCAGAGCCGCGCGAACAGCCGCGAAAGCGAGTACGCGCGCGAGCGCAGCAACGCGGCGTCCTCGAGCCGCAGCGCGTCGGCTCGCGCCGTACGCATCGCCAGCGCGATGTCGCGCCGCGCGCCGGCGAGCCGCTGCCAGACGCGCAGCGCCGCCGCGGGCCGCCCCGGAAGCTGCGGCCACGCGACGCGGCCGACGCCCGCGCGGCCGACGCTCGTCTCCATGCTGCCGCCGCCGAGCATCACGCGGCGCTCCCGAGCCGCTCGGTCCCGGCGTCGGCGAGTCCGAGCCGCGCGTAGCGCTTGCGCAGCAGGAGCAGCGCGCTGCGGTCGATCCGCGACACGATCCGGTCGTCGCCGCCGCCGTAGAAGTCGCGCCGCACCTCGACCTCCTGGGCGCCCAGACCGCGCTGCAGCGCGCGCGCCGCAGCGTTGTCGTGCTTGACCGTGAACCAGCAGGAGTCGACCCGCGGCGCGAGCGCCTTGACGAGCGCCCCGAGCAGCAGGTGCAGCACGCGCGAGCGCTGGTAGCGCGGCAGGACCGCGAGGGTCGTGCAGTACGCCTCGCGCTCCTGCACGAAGCTCAGCACGTAGCCGACGGGCTGGCCCGCATCGAGCACGACGAAGCACGTCGAGCGGAAGAACTCGCAGCACAGGCGCACGTAGTAGGCGCCGAGGACCGCTTCGCCGTCGTTGGCGAAGATCTCGTCCTCGAGGCGCATCAGCGCCGCGAAGTCGTCGCGCTCGAGCGCGCGGACGGTGTAGCTTCTCATCTTCTTCCTCCGTTTCGTTGCAGCGCATCCTAGCCCCGCCATGTGGCAGCGAGGTTTCAGCGCGGCGAAGTTCCGGCGAATCGACGCCCCGCACCCGCCGTGTCGTGCGCTTTACCGGGGCGTGACGCGCGGCCTACAAGCGCTGAGGAGGACCCGAATGCGCCGCCCCCACCACCTGCCGCACCTGCCCCTCGTGCCGCTCGCCGGCGTCCTGACCCTCGCGGTCGCCGGCTTCCTCGCCGCGGGCGACGCCGCGGCCGCGAGCCCCAGCGCCGGGCTCGACTGCGAGGCGATTGCGAGCCGCCGGCTGCGCGCGTGCGTCAAGCGCGTCGCGGACGTCGGGCGCCGCTGCTACCTCGCGACCGGCGCCGCGTGTGCCGCGGACGACCGCCGCGTCGCGCGCGCCCTCGACGACCTCGACCGCACGGTGCGCAGCCGCTGCGCCGACGACGAGACGCTCGAGGCGGCCGGGTACCCGACCGCGCTGGACGTGGACGGCCTCGTGCAGCGCCTGCGCGAGGCGTGCGCCGGCGAGGTTGCGACACTCGCCGCGCGCT
Source organism: Thermodesulfobacteriota bacterium (assembly GCA_040755575.1). Taxonomy (GTDB): domain Bacteria; phylum Desulfobacterota; class Binatia; order UBA12015; family UBA12015; genus DATCMB01. The sequence goes on along the minus strand of JBFMAS010000691.1, from coordinate 14,244 downwards.
CGTTCGGCGGACCGCAGGGCGCGGTGCTCGCGGAGTCCTTCGCGGGCGACCGGATCTGCCTGGAGCACGCGAGCCGCGCCGGCGCGGCGCTGCTCGAGCGGAGCTTCCGCCTGCAGAGCGACTGCGTCCGCAAGGCACACCGCGGGCAGGCGTGCTCCGTCCGGACGTCGCAGCGCGCCTCGCCGGCGAGGAGGGCAAGGCGCAGGCACAGATCGAGAAGCGCTGTGCCGACCTGGAGGCGCTGGTCGGCGTCGACCCGGCGGAATTCGTCGCGCGCACCGCCGCGCAGGCGCGCTGCATGGTCGCGACCGCACACGGCGACGGCGGACCGCTCGCGCTCGACTGCGGCCCGCGCGCCGCGGTCCCGGCGCCGGCGCGCGCCACGCCCGTGCAGGTGGTCCTCGACGAGGCCACCTGGGGCACGCGCTGCGGCGACGGCAGCCCGTACGCCTTCTGGGTGCGGCTCGCGCCCGAGGGGGAGCCGGCGGAGCGCGTCGTGATCTACCTCCAGGGCGGCGGCGTGTGCGTGTTCGGCGACGACTGCGCGAACGTCGGCAGCGCCCTCATGCGCGCGCTCGACAACACGCTGTCGGGCGGCGGCATCCTGTCCAACACCAACCCGGACAGCCCGTTCCGCACCTGGACGAAGGTCTTCCTGCCGTACTGCACGCAGGACCTGCACGTCGGCGGCGGCACGACCAACGTCTTCCCCGAGGTGACGGTGCACCGCTTCGGCGGGCTCAACGTGCGCGCCGCCCTGCGCTGGGTGCGCGACGCGCTGTGGGCCGAGCTCGACGCCGGCTCGACCGAGGGCTACCGCCCCGACCGCCTGCAGGTGCTGTTCGCCGGCGGCTCGGCCGGCGGGTTCGGCGTCAATTACAACTACCACTACCTGCTCGACGAGCTGCGCTGGAGCCGCACGGCCGCCGTCCCCGACTCGGGCCTCGGGCTCGACAACGGCCAGCTCTTCGGCGTCGCCGGGCTCGGCGGGCTCATGATCCTCGACGAGGGCACGGTGGCCTGGCGCGCGCGGGCCATGCTGCCGCCCTACTGCCACGAGCCGCGCTGCGCCGTCGGACCGGAGATCCAGGTCGCGCACTCGGAGCGCCTCGAGGCCGTGCCGGAGCAGGTGATGCTCAACGTCACCAACCAAGTGGACGACGTGCAGGTCTCGACGACCTTCTTCCCGAGCCGCCGGGCGTGGATCGACGCGCTGCGCAGCGCGTACTGCGCGACGCAGGGGATGCGCGGGCTGCGCTCCTTCATGCCCGCAATCACGACCTCCATCCACGGCCTCACCGCGAACACGCGCTTCCCGTCGACGGCGAGTGCCGGCACGACGCTCGGCGAGTGGCTCGGCTCGGCGTTCGCCGCACCCGGGGCGGTCGACGACCGGGTCGAGGAAGGGACGCTGGCGGCGGCGTTCGGCGTGCAGCCGTTCGCCTGCCCGGTCGCACCGTAGCCGCGCCGTCGCGCGCGCCCGATTGTCCCCGTCGCATTCCTGCGGCTATACGGGAGAGTCGTCCGGCGCCCGCCGGCGGGCAAGGCCCATCCTCGAGGAGCAGTCCCAAATGTCGTCCTTCAATCTCGGTGTGATCAACGAAGCGATCGCGGACGCGATCCCGGACCGCGAGGCGCTCGTCACGGCGACGCACCGCCTCACCTGGCGCGACGTGCAGCTCCGCAGCCGCCGTCTCGCCAACCTGCTGCGCGCGCGCGGGCTCGGCTGCCACACCGAGCGCGCGGGGCTCGCGCCCTGGGAGTCCGGCCAGGACCACCTCGCGCTCTACCTCTACAACGGGCACGAGTACCTCGAGGGCATGCTCGGCGCGTACAAGGCCCGCGTCGCGCCGTTCAACGTCAACTATCGCTACGTCGCCGAGGAGCTGCTCTACGTGCTGCGCGACGCGCGCACGAGGGCGATCGTCTACCACGCGACCTTCGCGCCTCTCCTGCGCGAGGTGCTGCCGAAGCTGCCCGAGATGGCGCTCCTCCTGCAGGTGGAGGACGGCAGCGGCGAAGCGCTGCTGCCGGGCGCGCTCGAGTACGAGCAGGCGCTGGCCGGCTCGAGCGACGCCCCGCCCGACTGCACCCCGAGCGCCGACGACCTCTACATCCTCTACACGGGCGGCACGACCGGGATGCCGAAGGGCGTGCTCTGGCGCCAGGAGGACATCTTCTTCGCGGCGCTCGGCGGCAAGATCCTGGGCGGGCCGGAGGTCGCGAGCCTCGACGAGCTGGTCGAGCGCTGCAAGGCCGGCGCCGAGCTGCGCTCGCTGCCGGCGCCGCCGTTCATGCACGGCGCCGCGCACTGGGCGGGCTTCATCATGTGGCACTCGGGCGGCACGATCGTCCTGCAGAGGAACACGCGCACGCTCGACCCGGACGACGTCTGGACGACGATCGAGCGCGAGCGGATCGTCACGCTGTCGATCGTCGGCGACGCCTTCGCCCGCCCGCTCCTCGATCAGCTGCAGAGGAAGAAGTACGACCTCTCGGCGCTCAAGGTGCTGGGCTCGGGCGGCGCGATCCTGTCGCCGCCGATGAAGCGTGCGTTCCTCGAGGCGATCCCCGGCCTGATCATCTTCGACGGCTTCGGCTCGTCGGAGACGGGCGCGCAGGGCTCGACCGTGTCGATGGCCGGCATGGAGGCCGCACCCGGGGCGTTCAAGATGGACGACCATACGTGCGTGCTCGACGCCGAGCTCACGCGCAGGCTCGAGCCGGGCGAGGAGGCGATGGGCTGGGTCGCGCGCGCGGGCCGCGTGCCGCTCGGCTACCTCGGCGACGAGGCGAAGACGCGCAAGACGTATCCCGAGGTCGGCGGCGTGCGCTACGCGGTGCCGGGCGATCGCGGCCAGGTCGCGGCGGACGGCACGATCAAAGTCTTCGGCCGCGACTCGGTGTGCATCAACTCGGGCGGCGAGAAGATCTTCGCCGAGGAGGTCGAGCAGGCCCTCAAGCACCACCCCGCCGTCTACGACGTGATCGTCACCGGCACGCCGAACGCGCGCTGGGGCGAGCAGGTGACGGCGCTGGTGCAGCTCCGGCCCGGCACGAGCGCCGCGGACGAGGAGCTGCGCGAGGCCGCCGCTTCGCAGATCGCACGCTACAAGCTGCCGAAGGCGTTCGTCTTCGTCGACGCGCTGGTGCGCGCGCCGAGCGGCAAGCCGGACTACCGCTGGGCGAAGGAGACCGCGACGCGCGCGCTCGGCGGCGCCGCGGCCGGAGCATGAGCCGGCGCGGCGTAACCGGACCGCGCCGCCGAGCGTCGAAGGTCGTGGCCGCGTGCGCCGCGGCCCTGGAGGCACGACCCTTGGCTGCACGATCCGCTTCGCTCTCGTCGCTCGTCCTCGCCGCGGCCCTGCTGGTCGCGCTCCTCGCGGGCCGGCCCGCGGCCCAGACCGCCGCGCCGGCGCCGGCGCCGACCGGCGAGCTCGCCAAGGCGACCTTCGCCGGCGGCTGCTTCTGGTGCATGGAGCCGCCGTTCGACGAGCTCGACGGCGTCGTCTCGACGACCTCGGGCTACACCGGCGGCGAGACGCCGAACCCGACCTACGAGCAGGTCTCCGCCGGGGGCACGGGCCACGCCGAGGCCGTCGAGATCGTCTACGACCCGAGCAAGGTCGGCTACGAGAAGCTGCTCGAGGTGTTCTGGCGCAACGTCGACCCGACCACGCCGAACCGCCAGTTCTGCGACGTCGGCTCCCAGTACCGCACGGCGATCTTCACGCACGGCGCGGAGCAGAAGCGCCTCGCCGAGGAGTCGAAGCGGAAGCTCGAGGCCTCGGGCAAGCTCGGCAAGCCGATCGTCACCGAGATCGTCGAGGCGACCGAGTTCTACCCGGCCGAGGATTACCACCAGGACTACTACGAGAAGAACCCCATCAGATACAAATTCTATCGCTACAACTGCGGACGCGACCAGCGGCTCGAGGAGCTGTGGGGCGACTCGTGATCTTCTAGATCTTCCCGTTCTGCCAGACGACCGCGTCGATCGACGTCAGCACGCGGCCGCCCGTCGCCACCGCGACGAAGTTGCCGTTGCCGTAGGCGACACCGTTGATGAACTGCCCGGTGTCGGAGACGCTGAAGCCGTACGTCGCACCGTCCGGCGAGTTGAGGATCGTGCCCTCGTCGCCGACGATCACGTAGATCCCCTGCGCGAAGGCGACGTCGTTCAGGTTCGGCAACACGCCGAACGCGCTGGCCTGCCAGGTGAAGCTCTCGGGCGGGACGTCGCGACCCGACACCAGCACGGCACCGCCGGCGCCGACCGCCACCCAGCCGGACGAGCCGAACGCGACCGAGAACAGGTCGTTCGGGACGGCCGCGCCACCCGCATTGCCGACCGTCCAGGCGACGCCGAAGTCCGACGACACGGCGACCGTGCTGCCGGCGCCGACCGCCATGAACGTCCTCAGGTCCTCGGAGTACGTGACGCCGTAGAGCGCCGCTTCCGTGCCGCTCGCCTGCTGCGTCCAGGTGACGCCGTCCTCCGAGCGCAGGATGGTGCCGCCGTCGCCGACCGCGAGCAGGAAGCCCGCGCCCTCCGTGACGCCGTGCAGGTTGAGCCCCGTCGGCGCGAGCTGCTGCGTCCACGCCGTGCCGTCGCTCGAGGTGACGATGGCGCCGCCGTCGCCGACCGCGACGAACAGGTTCTGCAGCCGGCCGTAGGCGACGTCGTTCAGCGAGGGCACGCCGGTGCCGAACGTCACCCAGCCGGGGCCCGAGTCGACGTACGCGAGGTCGCTCACGCCGACCGCGACGAAGGTGCCGTTGCCGAAGGCGACCGCGTCGAGCTGCACGCCGCCGTCGTCGCTGCCGCCGCAGGCGAGCGTCAGCACGGTCGACGTCGCGACCAAGAAGGAAGCCCAGCCCGCGACCCGATCCCAGCTCCGCATCGGCGCACCCTCTCCCCGTCCCACGGCATGCGGGACCGCGGACTTCTAGCTAAAGCGCCGCGACGAGGACAACCCATGGACTTCAATCTCGCCGACATCCACGAAGCGATCGCCGCCACCGCTCCGGAGCGGGAATGCATCGTGCACGACCGGCGCCGCCTCACCTGGGCGGAGGTCGACGAGCGCACGCGCCGCCTCGCGAACCACCTGCTCGCGCGCGGGCTCGGCCGCGTGCGCGAGCGCGCGGGCCTCGCCGGCTGGGAGTCCGGCCAGGATCACCTCGCGCTCTACCTCTACAACGGCTGCGAGTACCTCGAGGGCATGCTCGGCGCCTTCAAGGCGCGCGTCGCGCCGTTCAACGTCAACTACCGCTACGTCGAGGAGGAGCTGGTCTACCTGCTCCGCGACGCGCGGCCGCGCGCGATCCTCTACCACGCGCGCTTCGCGCCGACCCTCGCCCGCGTGCTGCCGGAGATCGACGGGCTCGACGTCCTGCTGCAAATCGCCGACGACTCCGGCAACGCGCTGCTGCCGGGCGCGCTCGACTACGAGGAGGCGCTCGCCGCGGCACCGGCGCACCGCCCGGACGTCGCCCGGTCGCCGGACGACCTCTATGTCATCTACACCGGCGGCACGACCGGCATGCCGAAGGGCGTTCTCTGGCGGCAGGCCGACATCTTCGTCACCGCGCTCGGCGGGCGGCGCGGCGACGGCTCGGAGTTCGAGTCGCTGGACGCGATCGTCGAGCACGCGCGGCGCGGCAAGGCGCGCTCCCTGCCGGCGCCGCCCTTCATGCACGGCGCCGCGAGCTGGAACGCGTTCACCACGTTCCACACCGGCGGCACGGTGGTGATCCAGCGCGAGACGAGGCACCTCGACCCGGACGACGTCTGGCGCACGATCGAGCGCGAGCGCGTCACCTCGATGCTGATCGTCGGCGACGCCTTCGCGCGCCCGCTGGTCGACCAGCTCCGGCGCGGCGGCTACGACGTCGACTCGCTGCGCCTGATCGTCTCCGGCGGCGCGCCGCTCAACCCGACGCTCAAGCGCGCGCTGCACGAGCTGCTGCCGAAGCTCACGCTGCTCGACGCCGTCGGCTCGTCGGAGACCGGACGCCAGGGGCAGAGCTTCAGCGCCAGGGCGAGCGAGGTCGCGGCCGCGTCGTTCGTGCCGGTGCCGGACAACTGCGTGCTGAGCGAGGACTGCACGCGGGTGCTCCGGCCGGGCGACGTCGAGATCGGCTGGCTCGCGAAGAGCGGACGGGTGCCGCTCGGCTACCTCGGCGACGAGGCCAAGACGCAGCGGACCTTCCCGGTGATCGGCGGCGTGCGCTACTCGCTGCCCGGCGACCGCGCGCGGGTCGGCGCGGACGGCGCGATCGAGCTGCTGGGCCGCGACTCGGTGACGATCAACTCCGGCGGCGAGAAGATCTTCGCCGAGGAGGTCGAGCACGCGCTCAAGCACCACCCCGCGGTCTACGACGCGGTGGTCGTCGGTCGGCCGAGCGAGCGCTGGGGCCAGGAGGTGGTCGCGCTCGTGCGCCTGCGCGACGCGACGCCCGCAACGACGGACGAGCTGCTCGCCGAGTGCGCGCGCCACGTCGCGCGCTACAAGCTGCCGAAGGCGGTGTACTTCCTCGACGAGATCGTGCGCAGCCCGAGCGGCAAGGCGGACTACCGCTGGGCGCAGGAGCAGGCGCTCGCGAGGTCGGCGCGAAGCTGAGCCGAGATGGGCGTCGTCATCGAGGTGCCGTCGAGCCGCGCCGCGCTCGCCGAGCTCATCGACCTCCACAACACCGTCCACGCCGGACGCCTCGCACGCTGGGCTCCGGAGCCGTCGATCGAGCTGCCGCTGCTGACCGGTGAGAGCCCGTTCGCGGCGGGGCGACGCCTGCGCCCGTTCGTCGCACGCGACGGCGGCCGCCTCGTCGCGCGCGTCGTGGCGGCGATCGACGAGCGCTACCAGCGGCTGTGGGACGAGCGCCTGGGCCACCTGCTGCTGTTCGAGGCGCTGCCCGGCTCACGCGTCGCGGTCCGCGCTCTGCTCGACCGCGCCTGCGAGTGGCTCGCCGGCGAGGGCGCCGACGCGGCCCGCACCGGCTTCGGCGTCTTCGACTTCCCGTACGCCATCGACGCCTACGAGGCGCTGCCGCCGAGCCTGCTGCGCCAGAACCCGCCCTACTATCACGCGCTGCTCAAGGACGCGGGCTTCGAGACCGAGCAGGGCTTCGTCGACTACAAGATCGAGGTCACACCCCACCTGATCGCGCGCTGGCGGGACGCCGTCGACGCGGGCCGCCGGGCGGGCTTCGCCGTGCTGACCCTGCGCGAGGTGCCGTTCGAGCGGCGCGCCGCGGACTTCCACCAGGTGTGGGACGACTCGTTCCGCGGGCACTGGGGCTACACGCCGTTCTCGGAAGACGAGCTGTCGAGCATCATCGCGGGGCTGACCCCGGTCGGCATGCTCGACTGCTCGCTGATCGCCTACTGCGACGGCGAGCCGATGGGCGCGCTGTGGCTCGTACCCGAGACCACGGCGCTGGCGGTTGTCGCACGCGGCCACCGCCTGCGCGACGCCGAGAAGCTCAACGTGCTCGCGATCGGCGTCCGCGAGCCGGCGCGCGGCCGGGGGCTCAACCTCGCCATGGCGGGCGCGGGCTACCTCGAGCTGGTGCGCCGCGGCGCGCGCTACATGAGCTACACGCTGGTGCTCGACGACAACTGGCCGTCGCGCCGCACGGCGGAGAAGCTCGGCGCCGCGGTGTGCGCGAGCTACCTCGCGTACCGCCGCGACCTGACGCGGCGCTGAGCGCACGCCGCTCGCACGCCTCAGCCGTCGCGGCTCCGCCGCACCGCCGCCGCGATCCGGCGCAGCGGCGCCGTCAGACGCCACGACAGCGAGCGCTCGACGCCGGCGAGCACGCGTCGCACGTCTTCGAGCTCCGAACTGCACGCATCGAGCTCGCGCGACTGCAGCTCCATCTCGTGCGTCTGCGACTCGAGCCGCGCCTGCAGCAGGGCGACCTCCCGGGCGCGGGCCTCGAGCGCGGCGCCCGTCGACAGCAGCTCCTCGCGCAGGGCCTCGGCGGCATCGCGCTCCACCTCCATCCGGGCGGTCGCCGTCAGCGCGACCTCGTGCGCGACCGCGAGCTCGCGGCGGGCACGATCGAGCTCGCGCTCGCGCGCCGACCGCCCGGACGCGGCGGCGTCGTCGCCGGCGCCCGAGCGCAGCGACGCGATCTCCTGCTCGAGCTCGGTCAGCACCGGGCTCAGGACGAGGTCGGCCGCGGCGAGGCCCGCGCGGAGGCGGTCGAGGCGTGCGCGCCGCTCCTGCGTGTCGTCCTCGCGCATCGCGACGAGCAGAGCGTATGCCTCGCTCGTCCAGCGCTCGATCGCGGGCGCCGGCGCCGATGCGTCTCCGGCGACGTGGTGGCGCAGGCGCACGTCGAGGAACGCCTCGATCTCCCGGCTGGCCTCGTCGGGCGGTACTGGCCAGGCGATGCCGAGGTCGCGCGCGGCGCGGGCGAGCGTGCCGCGCCAGTCGGTGAGCAGCGCGTCGAACGGGACGATCGCGCGGCGCTGCCCGCGCGTGTGCAGCTCGGCCTCGAGCGTGTAGCGCAGCCAGAGAAGATGCGAGCGCGCGGGCGTCAGGCCGTCGCGGCGCGCGAGCGAGTGGGCCACCTCCGCCGGGTGGCGCAGCGCGACGAGGAAGCCGGGCGTCGCGCCGAGCCCCTCGAGAAGCGGCAGCCACAGCGGCAGCAGGCGGCTGATGCGCGGGTCCTTGACGCCGAACAGCCGCCCCGGCGCCGCGAGCGCTGCGAGCGTCGCCGCGAGACGCTCCCGCACCTCGGCGATGCCGCGCCCCTCCTCCCAGCGCTCGGGCAGCGGACGGACGTCGTCCCACAGCAAGCCCTGCGCCGCGAGCGCCAGGTCGTCCGCGTCCTTGACGCGCGCGTCCTCCCAGAAGCCGGCCTCGTTGTCCTGCCGCGTCGGGATGAACTCGTTGCCGAGGTCGACGCCGAGCAGGTTGCAGCAGCGGGCGAGCGCGGAGGTGCCGCTGCGGTGCATGCCGACGATGACGAGCGCGGTCGGCGCGCCGGCGGCGGGGACCGCGAGCGCGGACGGGCTCGACGTCCGGAGCGCCGACATGGCGGGCAGGATATCGGCGCCACGTCACTGGAACAAACGAGCCGCGCGTCGCGGGCGGTGTTGCCGCAGGGACCGCGCCTGTGGTCTTTGCTCCTCGTGGGACGGTCGACGCGCCTCGGAAGCCTGCCGTTCCTGCTCGTGCTGATCGCGGGCGTCGCGCTGCGTGCCTGGCACCTCGGCACCTTCGGCCTGTGGTGGGACGAGATCGTCCACATCTGGACCTCCCAGAGCGGCGGCCTCACCGACGTCCTGCTCGAGGTGAAGCGCGGCATCCCGCCCGGCGCCGGCAACGCGGGCGCGGTGCCGCTCGACTACGCGCTGCTGCACCTCTACCTGCGCGCCACCTCGCCGCCTGCGCCGGAGTCGCTCGAGGTCTACTACCGGCTGCCGTCGTTCCTCTACAGCGTGCTCGCGCTGCCGCTGCTCTACGCCTTCGGCAGGCGCTTCCTCGACCGGCAGGTCGCGCTCGTCGCGACGCTGCTCCTCGCGCTGTCGCTGCCGCACGTCCTGTATGCCGCGGAGGCGCGCTTCTACTCGCTGTTCGTGCTGACGACGATCGCGAACCTGTACGCGTTCGCGAACCTGGTCGAGCGGCGCGAGCGCTGGGGCGCGTGGCTCGCCTACGGAGCGGTGAACGTCCTCTACTTCTTCTCGGGGCTGTTCAGCCTGTTCGTGCTGCTGCTGCAGTACGCGGTCCTCGGCGCCTTGCTCGCGCGCACGGCCGTCAGGGTGCGGCGCGGCGACGGCGCCGAGCGGCGTCGCTCGCTCGCCTTCCAGGCGTCGGCGTACGTCGTGAGCGGCGCCGTCGTCGCGGGCTGCGTGGCGCTCTACCTGTCGGGCACCGCGCTCGGCCACAAGTACGGGCGCAGCGTCCCGGACTGGATGCTCGACCCGCTGCGCGTCACCTGGCAGACGCTCGCGTCCTTCTCGTCGGACAACCCCCTGCTCCTGGGCGCGCTCCTCCTGCTGCCCGTACCGCTGGTCTACGCGTGGCGGCGCGGGATCCTGCCCGTCGTCGCCTACCTCGAGCTGAGCCTGCTCGCGATCCCTCTGATCGTCGAGATGGCGCGCTGGAAGCGCTACTACTTCCACCCGCGCCACGCGCTCTTCCTTCTGCCGGCGATGGACGTCCTGACCGCGGTCACGCTGCTCTTCGTGCTCCGCGCGCTCGACCCCTTCCGCTTCGTGCCGTGGCTGCGTGCACGGCGCGAGGCGTGCAACGTCGCGCTGGTGTGCGCGCTCGTCGTCGCGACGCAGGCGCCCCTCGTGCGTGCCTACCTCGCGACCCCCGAGCGCTTCTTCGTGCGCAGCAAGAAGACCTACGACCTGAAGCGCATCACGCAGGACGTGCGCGAGCGGGTCGGCTCCTACGGGCCGCGCGACAAGTACCTGCTGGTCGTGCAGCGCAACTCGATGGCGAACACGACGCTCGCGCAGTACCTGCGCTGGTACGGGCTCGAGGACCGCGTCGTGCTGCGCGGCACGCGCGACCCGGCGAAGACGCTGCGGCTGCTCCGGCGCGTGTGCGAGACGCGCTGCCTCGGCGAGCGCGGGCCGGTGCTCGACCGGGCGCTCGAGCTGACCGGGCCGGTCGGCCTGCCGCCCGACTTCCAGCGCCTGCTCGGGCTGCTGAAGCCGATCGGCTACTGGCCGGGGACGGTGCGCGAGATCGGCCTCGTCATCTACAGCCCGCTGCCGCGCGACGGCGTCGTCGACGGCTTCGCGCAGCGCAGGCTGCGCGGCGTGCAGCTGCTCACCGTCGCCGCGCCCCGTGCCGGCGGCGAGGCGCGACCGGAGCGCGAGGCGGCGGCGCGGTGAGCGCGCGGTCGTTCAGTACTTGACGGAGCAGCCGTACGGCGTGCTGCTCGCGACGGCGATCGGCTGGCCGGCGATCGCCTCGGTGAGCGCGAGGTCGACGTAGCTCTTCGCGCCCGGGATGTCGTCCGGATCGGTCGACGGCTTGTCGTCGATGCCGCCCGCGTAGATCAGCGTGCCCTGCCGATCGATGACGTACATGTGCGGCGTCGTCTTGGCACCGTAGGCGCGTCCGACGGTGCCGTCCGGGTCGAGCAGCACGGCGGTCGGCGACGCCTTCGCCGCAGCGGTCAGCTCGTTCCACTTCGCCGGCGGGTAGTTGCCCTGCTTGCCCGGCGCCGACGAGCTGACCGACAGCCAGACGACGCCCTGGTCGAGGTACTTCTTCTGCAGCTTCTGCATGTTGCCGCTGCCGTAGTGCTTCTTGACGAAGGGACACTCGTGGTTGATCCACTCGAGCACGACGAACTTGCCCTGAAAGTCCGCCAGCGACTGCTGCTTGCCGCTGGTGTCGGTCAGGGTGAAGGGCGGCGCCGGCTGCCCGACCACCGCCGCGGCACCGGCGCGCCCGGGAAGAGCCAGCATGGCGAGCAGGCCGAGCACGCCCGCCGCGAGGGTCCATCCGTTCTTCTGCATCATGGTCGCATCTGCCTCCTTCGCGCGATTCTCGACGCTCAGCCGCGGCCGCGGTCGACCTGCGCGAGCGCTTCCAGCACGACCCCGCGCGTCAGCACCGACGGCAGGATCCGGGGCGCGGCGTCGTCGCGCCCGTAGAGCACGTAGAGCGGCACGCCGCTGCGCCCGAAGGACGCGAGCGCGCGCGTGATCTCGTCGTCGCGCGACGTCCAGTCCGCGCGCAGCAGCGCGATGCCGCGCTCGGCGAAGGCGTCGCGCACCTCCGGCGAGCTGAAGACGACGTGCTCGTTGACCTTGCACGTCAAGCACCACGCCGCGGTGAAGTCGACGAACACCGGGCTGCCCGCGGCGCGCAGCTCGGCGAGCGTCGCCGCGGACCACGGGCGCCACGCGTTGCCGTAGAGATCGTGCTCGCCGACGGCGGTCGCGGTCGCGACGTCCTCGCGCGCGTCACGCAGCGCGAGCGCGGTCGCGAGGCCGGCGAGCGACAGCACGAGCGACGCGGCGAGCGCGACGCGGCGCTTCGCCTGCGGCTGCGCGAGCGTCCCGAAGCGGGCGCGCACCCACAGCGCGAGCGCGAGCAGCAGCAGCCCGATCAGCACGCCGAGGATCGCGTCGACGCCGGCCTGCAGGCCCAGCACCCAGACGAGCCACACGACCGTCGCGAGCAGCGGGAACGCCATCGCCTGCTTGAAGGTCTCGAGCCAGGCGCCGGGTCGCGGCAGGAGCCGCAGCAAGCCCGGCACGAAGCACAGGACGACGTAGGGCAGCGCCATGCCGGCGCCGAGCGCCGTGAACACCGCGAGCGCGCTCGCCGCGGGCAGGGTCAGCGCGTAGCCGAGCGCCGGGCCCATGAACGGCGCCGTGCACGGCGTCGCCACCGCGGTCGCGAGCACCCCGGTCGCGAACGAGCCGGCGAGGCCGTCGCCCTGCGGCACGCGCCCGGCGAGCGCCGTGACGCCGAGGCCGACGTCGAACACGCCGAGCAGGCTCGCCGCGAGCGCGAAGAGCAGGAAGATCATCGCGACGACGAAGACCGGGGACTGGAGCTGGAAGCCCCAGCCGAGGCTCTCGCCGCCCGCGCGCAGCGCGAGCAGCACGCCGGCCAGCACCCAGAACGAGAGCAGCACGCCCGCCGCGTAGGCGAGCCCGTGCAGGCGCAGGCGCGCGGCGCTGTCGCCGGCACGGCGGACGAAGTCGAGCACCTTGATCGACAGCACCGGGAAGACGCACGGCATGACGTTCAGCAGGAGCCCGCCGAGGACGGCGAAGCCGAGCGCGAGCCACGGCGACAGCGGGGCCTCGGCCGCAGCGCCGACGGCCACCGCGCCAGCCTCGGCCGGCGCGGCGGCCGCGTCGTGCACGGCGACGTCGATCGCCACCGCCGGCGCCTTCTGCGGCCCGAAGCCGGCTTCCGCGACCAGCGTGCCGCGCAGGCGCTCGACGGGCTCGCGCCTCTGCTGCGAGGTGACGAGCGCCAGCGTCGCCGTGCCGCGGTCGTGCGTCAGCCGCTGCGGCGCCGCGTTCTCGACGTGGTCGGCGTCGAGCGGGAAGAAGGTGATCTCGCCGGGCGGCGCGTCGCTGATGCGCAGCTCGACGCGGCCGTCCTCTCGCACCGCCTCGACGGGCGCCGTGGTCGAGCCGCTGCGCGGCAGCTTCGCGCGCGCCTCGTCGAAGGCCCCCGCCGAGCGCCAGTCGCGCGCCGCCGGCGCGCCGGACACGGGCAGCTCGAGCGCCAGGTCCGCGCGCCCCGGGATGCAGTCCTCCTTGCACACGAGCCAGTCGGCCCGCGCCGCGAGCCGCAGCGTGTCGCCGTCACGCAGCGTCGCCGCCGGCGCGACCTCGACCGGCAGCACGACCTCGCCCTCGTAGCCGTAGTTGACGAGCGGCCCGACCGCGATGCGCTGCGGGTACGGCCACTGCAGCTCACCGGCGCTGGTGCCCTCGGGGAGCTGCCAGCGCAGCGTCGGCGCGAGCCCCGAGTCGCCGGGGTTCGCCCAGTAGACGTGCCAGTCCTTCTCGAGCGCGAAGCGCAGCCCGACGACGAACGACTCGCCCGGCCGGACGTGCGTCACGTCCGGCACGAGCTCGACGGTGACGTGCTCGGCCGCGACCGGACCGGCGGTCGCGGCACCGGTGGCGCCGGCCGGGACCGCAGCCGCGGCGGCGAGCGCCGCCAGGAGGGCGAGAATCGTCACGATCCCGACGATCGTGCCGCGACTCGCCCTCCGAGCCAACCCCCGGCCCGCGCGCGAGCCGCCCTGCTGCGAAGGATCCGTACGCATGGCTGGGGCGCCGCCGCACGGCGCACGCACCCTTCGACGCTCGGGATGCGAGGTTGTTCACGTGCTGGTCGCGCTAGCGAAGCTCCGCCGGCACGCACACCGTCCGCTGCCCGTTGCGCAGCGTCACCTCCTCGGCCGCGACGCCGGTCGCGAGCGCGATCACGCCCGGCGCGCGGAACGCCGGCTCGCCGGGCGCCTGCGCGGCGTCGTAGCAGGCGAGCAGCTCGTCGCTCGCGGGCTCGGCGCCGTCGAGCCCGACCGGCGCGCACACGCTGCGCAGCGCGCGAAGCCGCAGGCGCTTCTGCTCGAAGGCGTCCGTCACCAGCACCTCCGGCTGCGGCACGAGGCGCGGGCCGCGCGCGCGGTGGCAGCGCAGCGCCGCCGCCGCCGTCCACGACGCGAGCGGAGCGCCGGGCTGCGCCGCGACGCACAGCGAGCGCTCGCTCGACTCGCGCA
>JBFMAS010000690.1:0-8172 GCA_040755575.1 Thermodesulfobacteriota bacterium | reverse complement strand
CTCGGGCTCGGCGTGACGACCGGTGTCGGCGACGCCGTGCTGGTCGGCGTGGGCGTCGGCGTCGGCGTGGGGGTCGCCGTCGCGGTCGGCGTCGGCGTGGCGGTCGGGCTCGGGGTCGGCGCGCCCAGGCCGACGACCTCGATCGCGAGCGCCGTCGAGTACGGGTCCTCGATCCAGCTGCCGTCGGCGAGCTGGCTCGCGGCGAGGTAGGCGACGGGGCTCGGCGACAGGCTCGTCGGGTCGAATCCCATGGCGGTCAAGGCGCGCAGCGTGAGCGCCGTCTCGAAGGCCGTGCTCGTGCCGTCGTCGCCGAAGCCGCCGTCCGCGTTCCGGCGCGTGAGCAGGAAGGCGATCGCGGCGCCCGGAGCGATGCTGCGGGCGACCGCCAGGGCGGCCTCGCTCGAGTAGAAGACGCGGCTGTCGCCGTCCTGGCCGCCGAGCCCCCAGCCTCCGTCCGCGTTGCGCGCGCCCAGCAGGTACCGGGCGCCGGCGAGCGTGACGGAGCCGTTCCCGGCGGGCGCGACGACGCTGACCTCCAGCGAGTAGGTCGCGGAGGAGGCCGTGTCGATGCGGATGTAGTTTTGCCCGGCCACCAGGGCCGGAAAGGAGGTCGGCGTCAGCACGATCTGCACCGGCGCCGCCGTCAAGTGGAAGAACGGATCGGTGATCGGCGGGACCGAGCCCTGTCGGATCCTGACGTCGATCGACCCGCTGAGCGCGGTCACGACGATCCGGAGCTGGGTGCTGCCGGGCGGAACCTCGACCGCCAGGACGTCGGGCACGCCGGACGCCACCGTCTCGCCCTGCACGATCGTCCCGGGAGGGATCCCGAGCGCGTGCAGCGCTCGCAGCGCCAGCGCGGTGTCGAGCACGTTGCTCGAGAACCCCGCGCGGGCGCCCCAGCCGCCGTCGACGTTCTGCGTCGCGAGCAGCGTCGCCAGCTCGTCGCCGAGGTCGACCAGGCCGCCGAGAGCTTCCGCCCTCCGCCCGATGAGCTCGGTGATGCTCGGCTCCTGCGCCGCGAGAAAGCCGAGCGCGTCGTCGAAGGCCGCGATGTCGTCCGCGCCCAGCGCGCGCAGGCTCCGTACCGCCTCGGCCGTGGTGTGCAGGCGGCCGGTCAACGATGTGGGGGTGCCGCCCCAGCTCCCGTCCGGATTCACCGTGCCGGCGAGGAACGCCACGCCCGCCTCCGCGGCGGCGTCGAGCGCCAGAGCGTTTCGCGGTGCGAGCAGCGGCGCAAGCATCAATGCCAGCGCGCAGAGAGCGATCCGGCGCATCGTGCGTTCCTTCTGTTCCGTGCAGCAGAGATGGGTCCGCGGGACGACTCGCCTCGAGCGGCCCGCCCGTCCCGCGGGCGCAGCGCAGCGCGTCGAGGATGCGCGTCGTGCCCGAGGGTCGCGGGCGTATCGCATCATACAAAATTTTTGTCAAGCGGCAGGAAAAAATTTGGTTGGAGCCCCCTGCCGGGGCGTGCCCGGCGACGCTCCGCACGGCAGCTCGCCGCGAGCTTCCGAGGAGCGGCAGCCGCGTGCCGTCGTCGCCCGGCTCGGGCGGCGAAATCTGTGCCATCGCTCCGAACCCCTCTCGACAGCCGCCTCGTCCGCGCCGTACCCTCGCCGGGCCGGCCTCGTCCAGACGGCCCGCAAGGAGGGTGTCGATGGCGCTGCTCGACGTGAGGATGCCCACGGGCGTTCCGCTCCGCGCGTCGGCCCTGGTGCTGCTCTGCGGGCTCGTGGCGGCCTGCAGCGACAGCGACGGCGTCGCACCGCTCGTCGCGACGTTCGAGCCCGCAGCGTGCGAAATCCCGCTGCCCGACGGACAGGACCCCGCCGACGTCGCCTGCGGCTGGCTGACGGTGCCCGAGAACCGCGGCCGTCCGGAGGGACGGACGATCCGGCTCGCGGTCGTCACCCTGGCCTCGACCGGGGCCGATCCGGAGCCCGATCCGCTGGTCGTCCTGAGCGGCGGCCCCGGGCAGTGGGCGCTCGAGAGCGTCCTGCCGAGGCTCAGCGCCGGCTTCGCCGCGCCGATCCAGTCGAAGCGCGACGTCGTCGTGTTCGACCAGCGCGGCAGCGGGCGCTCGCAGCCGGCGCTCGACTGCCCCGAGGTGATGCGCTACCGCGACGCGCTCGGCATCCTCACGACGACCGAGCAGGACGCCGAGATCGACGCGGGCATCTTCCTCGCCTGCAACGAGCGGCTCGTGCGCGAGGGCAACGATCCGAGCGGCTACACGAGCGCCGCGACGGCGCAGGACGTCGACGACCTGATGACCGCGCTCGGGTACGACGAGTTCAACCTGTACGGCCTGTCGTACGGCACCCGCGTCGCGCTGACCGCGCTGCGCGACCAGCGTGGCGGCCGCATCCGCAGCGTGGTGCTCGACTCGAGCGTCCCGCTGCAGGCGTCGCTCGTCCGTACCGGCAGCGCGCTGCAGCGATCGTTCGATCGCGTGCTCGACGCGTGCGCCGCGGACCCCGGCTGCGACGCGGCCTACCCGAACCTGCGCCGGACGACCTTCGAGCTCATCGAGCGGTTCAACCGGGAGCCGCTGACCCTCGCTCCGATCGATCCGGCGACGAACGAGCCGTTCCCGGTGATCATCAGCGGCGACCGTCTCGTCCGCCTCGCCGAGAACGCGCTGCAGAGCGCCGCGCTGATCCCGCTCCTGCCGGTCTTCGTCGCCACGACGGCGGCGGGCAGCACGGCCCTGCTCGCCGCGGCGCTGTCGCAGGTCGCGGCGCCGGCGCTGTACTCGCCGGGCGTGCAGAACGCCGTCCTGTGCAACGAGGAGACGTTGCTGGTGGATCCGGCGCAGCTCGAGCGGGAGCGCGCGCTGGTGGACCCCGCCATCGCGCACGCGTTCGCGGTTCCCGACGCGCACATGCGCGCCTGCCCGCGCTTCGGCCTGCCGGCCCCGGATCCGATCGAGGGCGAGCCCGTGCGCAGCGACGTGCCGGCGCTGATCCTCGCCGGCGAGTACGACCCCATCACGCCGCCGGCGTTCGGCCGGCTCGCAGCCGAAGGCCTGGCCAACGGCTTCTACTTCGAGCTCCGTGGCTTCGGTCACGTCGTGCTCTTCCAGCAGGCCGCGCCGACCGGTCCGCCCGCGTGCGCGATGCAGCTCATGGCCGCGTTCCTCGACGATCCGTCACGAGCACCCGACGGGAGCTGCGTCGAGGCGATCCCGCCACCGCGCTTCGCCGGCAGCTGAAGACGCGCCCCGGGCGAGGCCCGGATCCCCGCAGCGCTCTACCCGGCGCGCAGCTCGTCGAGCACGAGCCGCGCCGCGCGCACGGCTCCCGTCTCGGTCCCCTCCGTGAACCAGCCGCACACCGGCCCGAGCACCGCGCGCGCGTCCGCGTCCCTGCCGCGGCGCCGCCACAGGCGCGCGAGGCTCGTCGCCGCCCGCAGCTCGTACGCCTTCGCCCCGCGCTCGCGTGCGCTCTCGAGCGCCCTGAGGAAGCACGCCTCCGCCTCCTCTTCCTCTCCTCGAGCCGCGTCCGGCTGCAGGACGAGCAGCTCGCCGCGCAGGCGGTGGAGCTCCTCCTCGTGGTGGCGCTCGCCCGTCGCCGCGGTGCGCGCGAGCGCGTCGCGGACCACGGCGAGGCCCTCGGCCACGAGCCCCGCCCCGGCGAGGGCATCCGCCAGCAGCGCCAGGAAGTACTGCAGGCCCGCCGTCGCGCCGGTCGCGACGTAGGCGTCGAGCCCGTCGCGCATCTCGGCGATTCCCTGCGCGCCGCTGCCGCGCTGTGCGAGCGACCAGCCGTGCAGGATCGCTCCGCGCGCGCGCACCAGCGGCAGGCCCTCGCGGTCCGACAGCGCGATCGCCGCCTCCGCGTGCTCCTCGACGGCTTCCGTCTCGCCGCGGCCGTGCGCGACGCTCGCGGCCGCGATGAGCGCGACCGCCGAGCCGAGGGGCAGGGCGGCGGCGCGTGCCAGCGCCATCGCCTCGCGGGTGTGCTCGTGCGCGCGATCCCAGTGGCCCAGCGCGCCGACGGTCCAGGCCGCGTAGCACCGTGACACGACGCCGGGATCGAGGCCGTAGAGCTCGGCGAGGGCCCGGTGCCGGCCGGCGTCGTGGAGCGCGATCGCCCGCTCGAGGTGCGTGCGGGCGGGGACGAGCTCGCCCTGCAGGTAGCGCGTCTCGCCCATGACGTGGTGCGCCTGCAGCAGGAA
Source organism: Thermodesulfobacteriota bacterium (assembly GCA_040755575.1). Classification (GTDB taxonomy): domain Bacteria; phylum Desulfobacterota; class Binatia; order UBA12015; family UBA12015; genus DATCMB01. Next base: position 3,993 of record JBFMAS010000690.1, on the reverse strand, counting down.
GGCGGGGTCCTCCTCCTTCTCCGCGAGCGCGAGCAGCTCGCCCGCGATCTGGCGCGCCGTGCCGAGCTCGCCGCGGACCTCGTAGTAGACCCAGAGGCCGTGCAGGACGGGGAAGAGCTCGCGGGCCGTGCCGAAGCGGCGGCACAGCTCGCGCGCGCGCCCGTAGGTCCGCTCGACCTCCGGCGCCGCGTAGCCACTCGTCGCGAGCAGCGGCCCACCGAGGCCGATGCGCAGCGAGAGCTCCTCGCGGTCGCGCTCCGCGCCCTCGGGAAGCTCGAGCAGGAGCTCGAGCGCACGCGTCAAGTACCCGACCGCTTCCCGCGGCGCGCGCCGCCGCGCCGCGACGTCCGCCGCCTGCGCGAGGTAGCGCACCGCGCGCGGGTGGTCGCGCCCCTCCTCGAAGTGCCGCGCGAGCTGCGGCGCGATCTCGGCCGCGCGCTCGGCGTAGCCGCGCTCCTTCCGCGCGCCGATCCGGCGATGCAGCAGCACCCGGCGCGACGACGACGAGCGCGCACACAGCACCTCGTGGTGCAGCGCGTGCAAAAACCGATAGCGCGACGCGAGCGTGCCGTCGGCCCATTCCTCGGAGCCCGCCTCCTGCAGGAACTGCTCTCGCCTCGCGAGCGACGTGCAGACGGCCTCGACCTCCGCCGCACCGCTCTCGAGGCCCGCCGCGACCGCCGCCGCCGAGAACTCCGGCCCGGCGACGGCGGCCGCTTCCAGCACCTCGTGCTCGCGCGCGGAGAGGCGCAGGAGCTGCTGCTCGATGAACTGCCGGATGCCGAGCGGCGGTTGCGCCGCGTCGTCGCGGCGCAGCTCCCAGCGTCCCTGCCGCTCGACCAGCACCCGCCGCTCGACGAGGTCGTTCAGCACCTGGATCACGAACAGCGGGTTGCCCTCGGTGCGCCGGTGCAGGGCGGTCGCGAGCTCGCGCGCGATCGGCCGGACGCCGACGCCGAGCCGGCGCAGGGCGTAGTCCTCGATCGCCTGCTCGCCGAGCCGGCTGACCGTCATCTCGGTGCACAGCTCGTGCAGCCGAAGCTCGTGCTTGATGTGCGACAGCGGGCTCTCGCGGCCCAGCACGTCGGCCGGCCGGAAGACGGCGACGACGAGGAGCCGCGCCGGCTCGCGGCGCCGCGCGACGAAGTCGAGCAGGGTGAGCGTGGACGCGTCGCTCCACTGCAGGTCGTCGATGCACAGCACGAGCCCCCGGCCGGTGGTCGCGACCTCGAGCGCGTGCGCGAGCTCGCGGACCATGCGGTGCTGCGTCAGGCCGGCCGTCTCGCGCTGCAGGGCGGCGCGATCGGCGGGGTCGACCAGCGACGGCATCTGCGCGAGCCACATCGGGGCGCTCCGCCGCAGGACGCCGGCCGGCCCCCCGTCCGGGCTCGTCCGGCAGAGCCGCTCGAGCGCCTCGAGCACCGGCAGGTAGGCCTCGCCCGCGCCATAGCTCTCGACCGCCTGCCCGCGCGCGAGCCACAGGCCGCGATCGCCGGCGTGGCGCCCGAAGAACGCATCGACGAGCGTCGTCTTGCCGATGCCCGCCTCGCCTCCGACGAAGACCACCTGCCGGCGGCCGCGCAGCGCCTCGGCGAGCCGCGCGTCGAGCTCGCGCAGCTCGTGCTCCCGGCCGACGACGTGGTCCGTGGCCTCGGACGGCGCCGCGGGGGCGTCGGCCACGCTCGCCGTCGCGCGTGGCTCGAGCCAGCGGAAGCCGCGCCGGTGCACCGTCTCGATGAAGCGCGGTGCGCTCGCGTCGTCGCCGAGCGCGCTGCGCAGCTCGCGGATCGACTTGGTCAGCGTGTCGTCCGTGACGACCGTTCCCGGCCACACCGCGGACCACAGCTCGTCCTTCGTGACGAGCCGCCCCGCGCGAACCAGGCGCGCTCCAGGGCCATCGACCGGTTGCGCTTCGAGCAGCGGAGGAAGCGTGTGAGCCGTGAGCCGGACGTCCCGGCCGCGGCCGCGAGCGACCTGCCGGGCGACGTCGCCCTGCGCGAGCGGGGCCGCGCGCTGAGGACGGCTCTCGCGGTCCTCACGCCGGACGAGCGGCGCGCGATCGAGATGGCGTACTTCTCGGGGCTCACGTACGCCGAGGTCGCGGAGCGGCTGCAGGCGCCGCTCGGAGCTGTCAAGACACGAATCCGCTCGGGGCTCGAAAAGCTCCGGCAGGCCCTGGCGGAGAGGTTGCACGAGCCATGAGCTTGTCAGCGGAAAGCCACGGCCGAGAGCATTCGGACCAGGTGCTGCTGTACGCGCTCCAGGCGCTGCCTGCGAGCGAGGTCCCGGCCGTCGAGGAGCGGCTCGCGTCGTGTGCCGGCTGCCGACGGGAGATCGACACGCTCCGCCCCGTCGTCGACGCGTTCGCCGCCTGGCCGACCGACGTGCTGCGGCCGTCGCGGCCGCTCTGGGGGCGCCTCGCGGAGCGGATCGCCGTCGAGGCCGGCCGCGACCGGGCGGCGTCGCCGCCGACGGAGTCGGTGGAGCCGGCGAGCGCCTGGGCGGAGCCGGAGTGGGCGGACGTGGCGCCGGGGATCTCGGTCAAGCTGCTCGCGAGCGACGACGAGAGGGGGCGCGTCAGCATGCTCGTGCGCCTCGCTCCGGGCGTCGACTATCCACCGCACCGCCACGCCGGCGTCGAGGAGCTGCACCTGCTCGACGGCGAGCTGATGATCGACGACAGGAAGCTCCATCCCGGCGGCTACAGCCGCGCCGAGCCCGGGAGCGCCGACAGGCGCGTGTGGAGCGAGACCGGCTGCACCTGCGTCCTCGTCACCTCGCCGCACGACGAGCTCGGCTGACCCGCTCCGTGCGCACGCGGCCGAGAGCGGCGACGGCGCGGCCGCCGATCGCGCACGTGCCGCCGGTGACGAAGGCCTTCATCCGGCGCCCCAGGCCGCGCCGGTCGGTGCCGCGCGCCGCCCGTCGACCTCGTCGTACACCCGCTTCGAGATCCCGCGCACGATCTGCACGAGCGCGCCGAGCTCCCTGCCGCGGGTCATGACGCACAGCACGTACGGGTTGTCCGGGTAGTAGACGATCCCGCAGTCGTGGAACTCGACGACCTCGTGCTCGCCGTCGGCGCCGGTGGCGACCCGCTCGCCGAATTTGTGCGCGACGACGACGCCCGCCGGCACCCCGGCGACCAGGCCGTCCCTGAACTCCGACTGCGCGAGCCACGACAGCACGAGCTCCGACAGGTCCGGACGGAGGTACGTCGCGTTGTGGAGCTGGCGGAACAGCGACGCGTAGCCCTGCACGCTCACCGTCTGGTCCGTCGGAGCCTCGGGCGGGATGATGCCGAGCTCGCGGTAGGTCTGCTCGACGAGCGCCTCGCCGTCCGTGAGCTCGCGAACGTACTGGCGCAGGATCAGGTAGGAGACGTTGTCGGAGTGGACGAGCGTGTTGCGCAGCAGCGTCTGGAGCGCGTACTCGCGACCCGGCTGCACGCTCTCGGCGGCGGGGATGGTCTGCTCCGGGGCGTCGATGCCGCCCGAGTACGACACCTTGCGCTCGATGAAGCCGGGGACGTTCTCCTCGGCGTTCATGTACGCCAGCACCAGCGGCAGCTTGAGCAGGCTCGCCGGCGCGAACGAGCTCAGCTCGTTGACGCCGAAGATCGGCCCGTTGCGCAGGTCGCGGAAGAAGATCGCGATCGAGCTCGCACGGCCCGCGGCGGCTTCCGCTTCCGCGAGGCGCAAGAGCTCCGTCCGCAGGCCGACGTAGCCGCCCTTGCCGAGGATCGGCCGCACGCCGCACGCGAAGGCGGTGTTGATGAAGCGGTAGCGCTCGGCGCAGCGCCGCTGCTCTGCGTCGGCGACGAGGCCGGCGCCGAGCCACGCGCCGAGCGCGAGCAGCAGCAGCGCGGCCGCGCTGCCGAGCGCGGCGAGGCGCCAGCCGCGAACGCCTCGCGGCTCGCGGCGGGCCTCGGGCTCCGGCTGCGGCGGTCGTCGAGCGAGGCTCGTCGATTGCGGCTTGCGGCGGCTCATCGGG
>JBFMAS010000689.1:0-2072 GCA_040755575.1 Thermodesulfobacteriota bacterium | reverse complement strand
CTCGAGGACGCGCCCTTCGAGGAGCACCGCCGGGTCATCGAGACCAACCTGTTCGGCCCGATGTACGCGGCGCGCGCCGTCGTGCCGGTCTTCCGCCGCCAGAGGCGGGGCGTGATGATCAACGTCGAGCGACGCGCCGACGGTCGCAGCCAATCCAAACGCTTGCCCCACCTCGTACCCTCGAGCATCCTCACGGCGCGCCGCACGGCGCGGAGGGAGCGACGATGCAGGACCACGCGGACTTCTTCTCGGCCGTCGCCGCGCTGGGCGAGATCCAGGAGCTCGACGTCGACGCGATGCGTCTGCTGTACCGCATCGAGTGCTGCGGCGAGCAGTTCTACAACCTGATCGCCGACCGCGTCGGCCACGCGGAGGCGGCGGACCTCCTGCGCAGGAACGCGCGCGAGGAGCGCGGGCACGCGGAGCGCGTACGCAAGGCGCTCGCGCGGAAGCTCGGCCGTCCCGTGTACGAGCCCACGGCGGAGGACACGGCGCCGTACGCGATCCCGCTGCCCGACACGATCCCGGCCGAGCTCTTCCCGGTGATCGTGCAGGGCGAGATCGACGGCGACAGGGGCTACCAGCAGTGGGCGGATCGCGAGCGCGATCCGGAGATCCAGCGCCTGCTGCGCCAGAACGGCCGCGAGGAGACCGTGCACGGCGAGCGCGTCAAGCAAGTCATTGCGCTGCTCGGCGGGCCGCCGGGGGCCTGACGCGGGCGCTCAGCGCGCCGCGTCGTCGCGCGCGACGAGGAAGTGGCCCTGCGCCGTCGCGACCGGCCGCGCTCGGTCGTCCTGCCAGGCCTCGACCCGCACGTTCGTCACGCGGCGGCCGTGCTTCGTGACGATCGCCCGTGCGAACGTGTCGACCGCCCTCGCCGAGCGCAGGTAGGCGATCGTCAGGTCGATCGGCTTCGGCAGCGCGCCGGCGGGCGACTGACGCATCACCTCGACGATCGCCGCGTTCTCGAGGAACGCGCCGATCACGCCGCCGTGGATGGCGGGGAGCATCGCGTTGCCGACGATCTGCGGGCCGAAGCGCAGCACCGAGATCAGCTCCCCGTCGTCGTCCTGGCCGACGGTGATGCCGAGGAAGCGGCAGTACGGGATGCGCTCGAGCAGCGTGCGCAGCTCGTCGGCGGCGAGGAGCGGCGTCTCGAGCGGCTTCGCGCTCATCGCTGCGCCCGCGGCCCGATCGCCGGCGGCGCCTGGTTGGCGCCGAGCATGAAGGTCATCGCGGACGTCGCGATCGGGTCGTCCGGGTCCTCGTGGTAGGCGCACCCGTGCACGAAGGCGATGTGGCGGGTCACCTTGTAGCAGCGGCAGTAGCCGATCACGTCGCGGCCGGGCGTCGCGGGCTTCATGTAGTCGATGCGCAGGTCGAGGGTCGCGATCGAGCGCATCTCGTCGAGCGCGGTCATGACCGCCACGCCGGCGGCGTTGTCGAGCAGCGTCGTGATGACGCCGCCGTGGATGACCCCGGTCGCGGGGTTGCCGACCAGCTTCTCGTCGTACGGGACGCGCAGCCACGCCTCGCCCGGCTTCGCGTCGACCACCGTCAGGCCGAGCGCGACCGAGTGCGGCACGTACTCGATCAGCAGGCTCTTGCGGTCGGCGACGGCGTCGAGGATCGGGGACCGGCTCACGCCGTCCGGTGAACCATCCAGCCCCGGCCCGTTCAACCGAGCGCGCGACGCGCGGACACGAGCGCGCTCACGACCGCTCGCGGCAGACCTTCTTCAGCACCCCGTTCGCGAACTGGAACTTCGCCGTGCGCCAGCCGACGACCTCCTCGCTGCCGCCGACCGGCACGCCGGCGACGGTGCGGATGCTCCTGCGCACGGCCGTCGCCCGGTAGACCAGCGAGCCGTCCGGGGAGCGCTCGTCGGGCGGCCCGAACACGCGCTCGACGTCCGCGGTCGTGCTGCGCCCGATCGCGACCTTCTCGAGGTCGCGGGCGCGGACCGTGTGCCCGGTGAGGACCGTGCGCGACTCGCGCTCGCAGCCGCTCGCCGAGGCCGCCAGCGCCAGCGCGAGCGCTGCCACGACGGCTGCCCTGCCCGCGCGCGGGCG
>JBFMAS010000688.1:0-10981 GCA_040755575.1 Thermodesulfobacteriota bacterium | reverse complement strand
TGTCAACGCTTCACCCTCACCCTTGCGGCTGACGGCGCATGACTCGGGGCCGGCGTGGGTCGCTAGCCCTTCACCGTATGAAACTTTCATTCACTACACCTCGCCGGTGTAACCGGCGCACAAGGAGATCCGAATGAGGAAGCTCGAGACCGCCGCAGCCGCCGCGCTGGCGACCCTCGTCCTGGCGCTGTCCGCCCTGCCCGCACACGCGACCCTCGAGGAGGACGTGCGGCAGGCGACGACCATCCTCGAGCGCTTCAAGGACATGCCCGAGGAAGGGATCCCGAAGGCCGTGCTGCGCGACGCGAAGGGCCTCGCCATCCTGACGGTGCTGAAGGCGGGCTTCGTGTTCAGCGGCGAGGGCGGCACCGGGATCGTGGTCGCGCGTCTCGGCAAGACGAGCTGGAGCGGGCCGTCGTCGATCGCCACCGGCGGCGCGGGCTTCGGCTTCCAGATCGGCGCGTCGGTGACCGAGTTCGTCATGGTGCTCAACACCGACGAGGCGGTGAAGGCGTTCTCGCGCGGCGGCAACATCAAGCTCGGCGTGGACCTCAGCGTCGCCGCGGGGCCCGTCGGACGCGATCTCGGCGCCGGCGTCATGCCGGTCGCCGCGATCTACAGCTACAGCAGGAGCCAGGGCCTGTTCGCGGGCGTGTCGCTCGAGGGCACCGTGATCGTCACGCGCGACGGCGAGAACGAGGAGTACTACGGGCGCGCGGTGACGCCGGACGAGATCCTCACCGGCAAGGTGCGGCCGCCGAAGTCGGCCAACGCGCTGATCCGTACGCTCGAGTCGTTCTGACCCTTTCGCTTCGCGTCGCCGGTCCCTACGATGGGCCGGCGATGCAAGCGCACATCGACCGGGAGGCGTCCCGCGCGACGGGCACCGACCCGGCGGCGCTCGAGGGGGTGCTCGAGACGTTCGCGCAGCTGCTCGCGAACGGCACGCACCCCGGCGCGCAGCTCACCGTCCGCCGCCACGGCCGGATCCTCGTCCAGGCGGCGGGCGGCACGACGCGCCCGGGCGAGAGCGGTCCGCCGGTGACGCAGCGGACGCTGTTCCTGATCTTCTCGGCGACCAAGCCGCTGACCGCGACCGCGATCCACATGCTCGCCGAGCGCGGCACGCTCGATCTCGACGCGCCGGTCGCGCGCTACTGGCCCGGCTTCGGCCGGCACGGCAAGGAGCGCGCGACGATCGCGCACGTCCTGAGCCACCAGGCGGGTCTGCCGCTCGGCCCGAAGTGGCTCACCTGGGACCGCTGGTGCGACCTCGACGCGGTCGCGCGCGCAATGGAGGAGCGCCCGGCGCGCTGGGTGCCCGGCGAGGACGTCGGCTACCACCCGCTCAACTACGGCTGGGTGCTCGGCGAGCTCGTGCGGCGCGTCGACGGACGCACGCTCGGGCGCTTCGTCGCCGACGAGATCGCCGGACCGCTCGGCCTGCGCGACACCTACGTCGGCCTGCCGCCCGAGCGCGACCCCGAGGTCGCGCACCACGTCGACCTGTCGGGCCAGTCGGAGTTCGTCGCCCACTTCAACCGGCCCGAGGTGCGCGGCGTGCAATGCGGCGCCGCGACCGGGATCTCGACCACCGACGACCTGACCCGCTTCTACGCGCTGTGGCTCGCGGGCGGCGAGCTCGACGGGGTGCGCCTGCTGCGCCCGGAGTCGGTCGCCCGCGCGACCCGCGTCGTGGTCGACATGAAGAAGGACCGCACGCTGCAGGTGCCCGTGCGCTGGGCGCTCGGCTTCCACCTCGGCGGGCCGGCGTCGGCGTTCGGCCGGCGCTCGAGCCCGCGCACCTTCGGCCACTCGGGCCACGGCAGCACGACGGCGTGGGCGGACCCCGAGCTCGGGCTCGCGCTCGCGTTCTTCACCAACGGCGTGCAGAGCTCGATGGTCAATTACATGCGGATGACGCGGCTGTCGGACGCCGTGCTCGCGGCCTGCGGCCGCCCGGCGCCGTCCTGAGCGCCCGCTACTCGGCAGCCGCGGCCGCGGCCTCCGCCGCCGCGGTCATGAAGCGGATCGGCGTGTCGATCTCGTAGCCGATCTGGTCCCAGAAGTCGCAGTTCTGGACCGGGTTCACGGCGGTCGAGATCGGCGTGTCGAGCAGCAGGTAATCGAGCCCGTCGGGCGTGAAGCGCGGCCAGGGGAGGCGTCCGCCGCCGTTCGGGTCGAAGCTCCCGGCGAACGACGTCCAGTAGCCGATCATCGCCTGCGACAGCGCATCCTGCGCGGCGGTGAAGGTGATGCCCAGCGGACGGTCGACGTGGAAGGTGAACGGCACGTCGTCCGCGTGGCAGGCCTCGTCGTCGCATGCGGGCACGTCGGGCCAGACGTTGATGCTGCGCTCGTCGAAGCGGTAGACCCAGATGTCCGAGCGCGCACGCCGTGCGACGTAGCGGTTCGGGCAGCCGAACAGGTAGTCGGTCGCGACGTTCGAGAGGTTCGGCGAGTTGTCGCCGCTCGGGTTCACGCCGTAGAGCGCGATGATCTCCTCCGTGTTGTCCGCGCCGAACAGCACGCCGAGCAGCAGGCGGTACTGGCTCTCGCTGATCGTGCCGCCGACGAGCTTCGCCGCCTCTGCGACGAAGATCGTACCGTCGGCGGCGTTGGTGCCGAGCAGCGTCGGCAGCGGGAGGCCGCTCTGGTTCGCGATCACCGTCGGGTCGCCGACCAGGAACGAGCCGTCGAGCACCGGGGCGAAGACGAGGAAGCCCGCGAGGCGCGAGCCGAGCAGGCTCTGCACCTGCAGCTCGGTGTTGCCCTGCTCGGTGAGGATCGTGTCGACCGGCACGTCCTGCAGGCACTCGAGGCCCTGGTTCGCGCAGCCGACCTTCTGCTTGAACAGCGCGGCGATCGGCGTCGCCTGCGCCAGGCTCTTGTAGGGCACGCCGAGCGGATTGCTCTGCATGAGCGCGGCGCGGAACAGGCCGGCGCTCGACGGGATCGACAGCTCGTGCAGGCCGACCGACATCGCGCCCGCGCTCTCGCCGAAGATCGTCACCTGCTCGGGGTCGCCGCCGAAGCGGTCGATGTTGTCGCGCACCCACTCGAGCGCGAGCTGCTGGTCCATCAGCCCCTGGTTGCCCGCGAGACCGTCCGTGCCGGCCAGGAAGCCGAGCGCGCCGACGCGGTAGTTGAGCGCCACGACGACCACGTCCGCCGCCGCGGCCATGTAGTCGCCCTGGTAGACCGGGTACTGGTTCGCGCCCGAGGTGAACGAGCCGCCGTAGATCCACACCAGCACCGGGCGCGCGTCGGGGCGGTTGCTCTCGCGCCGCCGCCAGACGTTCACCGTCAAGCAATCCTCGCTGATCGAGGTCGCGCCGTAGGGCGGGTTCAGCATCTGCGGACAGGCCGGGCTCAGCTGATCGGCCGCGAAGACGCCCGACATGCGCGCCTTCGGCACCGGCGGCTGGAAGCGGTTCGCGCCGGCCGTGCTCTCGGCGAACGGGATGCCGAGGAACGCGTCGACGCTCGTGCCGGGCAGGTCCTCGACCGGCAGGACGACGCCGCACACCTGGCCGCTGGTCGTGTCGACGACGCCGGTCGGGCAGCCCGCGTCGGGCGCGTCCGAGCACGCTGCGAGCGTCACGGCGAGCACCGCCGCGAGCGTCCAAAGCCAAGCCTTCGCCCCCTGACCCGTCATCACACCCCCCGCTTGCGGCCGCCCGGGCCCACGTACGCTTTGGCGACGCACGAACGGCGCGACCTTAGGAGCGAGCGGAAGATTTCTCAAGACGCGTGCCCGGGGCGCACCCTTGGCGTCCCGCCCCCGCTTCGCGCTACCGTGCGCGCCCGTCAGGAGACACGCATGGACCTGAGCGACACCCCCGAGCAGCACGCCTACCGCACCTTCGTCCGGGACTGGCTCGCGCGCCACATGCCGCGCGCCGACGAGCGCGGCGACGCGGCGCGCACCAGGCGCTGGCAGCAGGACCTGCGGGCGGCGGGCTTCGTCGGCGCGTCGTGGCCGAAGGAGTACGGCGGCGGCAGCTTGACGCCCGACCAGCAGGCGATCCTGAACGAGGAGCTGGCGCGCGCCGACGCGCCGCCGATCCCCGGCGGGATGGGGTTGCTCTGGGTCGGCCCGGCGATCATCCGCTACGGCACCCCCGAGCAGAAGGCGCGCTTCGTGCCCGCGATCCTCGACGGCCGGCACACCTGGTGCACCGGCTACTCCGAGCCCAACGCCGGCTCCGACCTCGCCTCGCTGCGCACCAGCGCCGTGCGCGACGGCGACGTCTACGTCGTCAACGGGCAGAAGATCTGGACGACGGTCGCACACCTCTCGGACTACTGCTTCCTGCTGTGCCGCACCTCGGACGCCGGACCCAAGCAGGCGGGCCTGTCGGTGCTGCTGGTCGACATGAAGCTGCCGGGGATCGAGGTGCGCCCGCTGCGCCAGATCACCGGCGACGCCGAGTTCAACGAGGTGTTCTTCACCGACGTCCGCGTGCCGGTGACGGAGCGGCTCGGCGACGAGGGACAGGGCTGGGAGATCGTCCGCAGCGCGCTGGTCGACGAGCGCACCGGGATGGCGGCGTCGATCCGCGTCGACAAGGACCTCGACGCGCTGATCGCGCTCGCGCGCAGCAGCGGCAAGGCGCACGACCCGCGGACGCGCCAGAAGATCGCCGAGCTCGCGATCGGCTGCCACGCGCTCAAGTGGAGCTCCGCGCGGATGCTGACGGACCTCGTGCGAGGCCGGCTGAATCCGGGCATCGCGGCCTCCAACAAGTTCTTCACCAGCAACCTGCTGCAGAGCCTGTCCGAGTGCGCGATGGAGCTGCTCGGCGCTTCCGGCCTGCTCTACGAGCAGCCCGCAGCGGTGCACAACCTCGCCGATGCGACGCCGGGCTACAAGTACCTCTACAACCGCTGCTTGACGATCGCCGGCGGCACCAGCGAGGTGCAGCGTAACATCATCGCACAGCGCGTTCTCGGTCTGCCGCGCTAGAGCCGCGATCCACGTGCCGGCGGCTCGGCGCGGCGCGCGGTGCCCATTCACCCTGCGGTCGCGCGATCGGGCCGGTGCCGCGCGTACAGCGCGTCGCGCCAGGCGACGAGGTCCCCGTAGCGCTCGGCGAGCCCGGCATGGGTCCAGGCGGCGAGCGCCGCGGGGCCGAGCGGCACGTACCTCGTGTCCACCGGCGCGACGAACTGCAGCGTCACGGCCATCGCGACGTCCGCGTAGCTGAGCGCGTCGCCGAGCAGGTGCGCGCGGCCCGCGAGCGCCGAGCGAAGGCCGTCGAGCTCGCGGACGAGAGCGCCCTCGGCCAGGACCGAGGCCGCTCCATCGATACCGTACTTCCGGCGGATGAAGGCGACGGCGAGCCCCGTCGCGGGCGCCATCGCGCGACGCAGCCACCCCGGCAGCGCGCGCGGCTGCATCTCGACCTGGGCCCGCGGATCGCGCGACAGGCGCGCCAGGTAGAGCGCGCGCCCGGCCGAAAGCGCGCTCTCGCTGCGCGCGTTCCACGACGCGACCGCGCCTTCCCGTCCGGGCGGGAGCAGCGGCGCGCCCCGCCCGTGCGCCTCGGCCCAGCGGGCGATGTCGAACGAGTCGTGCAGCACGCCGTCGTCCGTCACCAGCGCCGGCGTGCTGACGCGTCCCCGCCAGCGCCCCGTGCGCGCGCGCAGCGCGATCTCGCCGAGCAGCGGAACGTGCTCGCGGTAGCCGTACGCGAGCTGGTGGTGGTCGAGCGCCCACCGCGCCTTCTCGGACCAGGGGGCGAAGTACTCGGCGATGAGCGTCGGCATGCGGTCGTCGATCAGGCGGGTCTTCCCGCACCCTCGCGGGCCAGCACCGCGCCCACGTGCTCGACGAACGCGCTCACCCGCGCCGGCACGTGCGCGCGCTGCGGGTGCGGGTAGACGGCCCACACGCCGCGCTCCCAGGCCTTGCCGTCCGGGAACAGGCGCACGAGCCGGCCGCTCGCCAGGTCCTCGCGCACGAGCGACGCGGCGACGAGCCCGACGCCGACGCCGGCGCGCACCAGCGTCGCGACCGCGCGCCCGGAGTTCACGCGGACGCGCGGCCGCACCACGGCACGCGGCGCGCCCGTCCCGGATGGGTCCCACTGCCCGGTCGGGCTCAGCGCGACGTCGACGACGCAGTCGTGCTCGGCGAGGTCGGCGGCGCGCGCCGGCGTGCCCTCGCGCCGGAGGTAGGCACGCGACGCGCAGAAGACGAACGCCTGCACGCCGATCCGGCGCGCGACGAGGCTCGAGTCGGCGAGCTCGCCGACGCGGATCGCGAGGTCGAAGCCCTCGCCGACGACGTCGACGAAGCGCTCCTCGAGCGCGAGCTCGACGCGCAGCGCGGGATGGCGCAGCACGAACGACGCGACCGCGCCCGCCAGCAGCTCCTCGCCGAGGACCGGCGGCGCGGCGACGCGCAGCGTGCCGCACACCTGTTCGCGCGCGCTCGCCGCCTCGCTCTCGAGGTCCTCGACCGCGGCGAGGATCGCGAGGCAGCGCGCGAACGCCTCGCGGCCCGTCTCGGTGAGCGTCACGGCGCGCGTCGTGCGCTGCAGCAGGCACGCGCCCAGGCGGCGCTCGAGGACGGCGACCTGCTTGCTCGCGAGCGCCTTCGAGATGCCGAGGCGGCGCGCGGCGGCGGAGAAGCTGCCGGCCTGCGCGACGGCGGCGAAGGTGCGCATGGCTTCGATCGTGTCCATTGGCGGAGAGCGCGGACCGTCAACGCGGCGTTGACAGTGTTCTCCGGCAGCCGCGTCTACTCAACGGTCGGCGGCGCGCGTACCCCTGGCTCCCCAGGAGGACCATCGATGACCACGCTTCTCGTGATCGATTCGAGCGCGCGCCGCGAGCGCTCGCACACGCGCCGCCTGACCCGGCTGTTCGCCGAGCGCTGGCGCGCGCTGCGTCCGCGAGACCAGATCGTGCACCGCGACCTCGGGGCCGCCCCGCCGCCGCCCGTCGACGCCGACTGGGTGGCGGCCGCCTACACGCCGCAGGAGCAGCGCACCGAGCGCATGCGGCGCTCGCTCGCGACCAGCGACGCGCTGCTCGACGAGCTCGAGCGCTCCGACGTCGTCGTGCTCGGCGCCCCGATGTACAACTTCGGCATGCCGGCCCAGCTCAAGGCGTGGGTCGACCAGGTCGTCCGGGTCGGGCGCACCTTCTCGTTCGATCCCGCGAGCCCCGCCGAGCCGTACCGTCCGCTGCTGCGGGGCAAGACCGTCGTGCTCGTCACCTCGCGCGGCGACCGCGGCTTCGGACCGGGCGGCCCGCTCGCGCACATGAACCACCTCGACCGCCACGTCGAGACCGTGTTCCGCTTCATCGGGGTCGAGCGCGTCGAGACCATCGCGGTCGAGTCGGACGAGTGGGACGACGAGCACCTCGTCCGCTCGCTCGGGCAGGCGACGCGCGAGGTCGAGCGCCTGGCGCGCGAGCTCGCCGCGACACCGGCCGCGCGCGACGGCGCGGAGAGCCGGCTTGAGGATGGCACCGCGCGCGGCTAACCGCTTCCTTCCATGCGCGAGACGCTTCTCCCTTCGCGCGTGGCGCGCCTCCGGCCGACGCTGCGCAGGCTCGCCGGCCATGCCGTGCTCGGCGTCGCGCTCGCCGCCTGCGCGAGCACGGCGCGGGTCCGCGACGCGACCGCCCCGGCGGTCGACGTGTCGGCGTACCGCACCTACGAGTGGGCGACGGCCGCGCCGGTGATCGAGGCCGACGCCGAGCGCGAGCGCGACGCCGCGGTCCTCGAGATCACGATCCGCGACGCCGTCGACCGGCAGCTCGCCGCCAAGGGCTACCGGCGGGCCGAGGGCGCGAGCCCGGACTTCCTGGTCGACTTCGGGGTGCGCCTCGAGGAGAAGTCGACCGACACCTTCGGCGAGTACATCGCCTACCGCGACCGCGGCGGGCACCAGGGCCTCGGCTCGGCCTTCGTCTTCGGCTACGAGGAGGGGACGCTGCTGCTCGAGGTGACCGACGCGCGCTCCCGCGCGCGGGCGTGGTCGGGCGCGCAGCGCACCGTCCTCGACGACGGCCAGGACGTCGCCAAGCTCGAGCGCGCGGTGGACGAGCTGCTGGCCGGCTTCCCGGCCGCCGGCGCCGAGCCCGCCGAGGGAGCCGCAGGCGCCGAGTCCGAGGCCGCGCCGGCGGCCAAGCCCAAGCCGAAGCTCGTCGACCTCGACCGCTACATCTCGGTGCCGGAGCCCTGAGCCGCCCGACCCCGGTTGACTCGCCCCCGCAGCCCGTGTAACGGTCCATCCGGATAGACGGATGGAACCTGCCGCCCCCGCCATGCTGTCCTGGATGGCGTCGCTCGCCGACGCGACGCGCGCGCGCGTCCTGCGCCTGGTCGAGCGGCACGAGCTGACGGTGGCCGACCTGTGCGCGATCCTGCAGGCGCCGCAGTCGACGATCAGCCGGCACCTGAAGGTGCTCGCCGACGACGGCTGGGTGAAGGTGCGTCCCGACGGCACGAGCCGCCTCTACCGCATGGCGGCCGAGGACATCGATCCGGCGGCCCGACGGCTGTGGGCGCTGCTTCGCGAGCAGACCGCGCGCATGCCGTCGGCCGAGCGCGACGAGCACCGCCTGACGCGCGTGCTGGCCGAGCGCCGCACGCGCTCGCAGGCCTTCTTCAGCTCCGCCGCCGGGCAGTGGGACCGGCTGCGCCGCGAGATGTTCGGCGAGCGCTTCGACCTGCTGGCGCTCGCGGCGCTGCTCGACGAGAGCTGGGTGGTCGGCGACCTCGGCTGCGGCACGGGGCAGATCGCCGAGGCGATCGCGCCGTTCGTCGCACGGGTGATCGCGGTCGAGAGCTCGCGCGCGATGCTCAAGGCCGCACGCCAGCGGCTCTCGCACCAGGGCAACGTCGAGCTGCGCCACGGCGAGCTCGAGACGCTGCCCGTCAAGGACCAGTCGCTCGACGCGGCGACGATGTTCCTCGTCCTGCACCACCTGCCCGAGCCGCTCGTCGTGCTGCTCGAGGCGAGCCGCGTGCTGAAGCCCGGCGGGCGGCTGCTGATCGTCGACATGTACGAGCACGAGCGCGCGGAGTACCAGCAGCAGATGGGCCACGTCTGGCTCGGCTTCTCGCGCGCGCAGATCGAGCAGTGGCTCGTCGACGCCGGCTACGCCGACGTCCGCGTACGCGCCCTGCCCGCCGACCCGCAGGCCAAGGGTCCGGCGCTGTTCGCCGCTACGGCGCGCCGCGCGCGCCAGATCAACGGTCACCGCAGTCAAGCATAGTCAACCCAGGAGGATGAGCATGAGCACGATTCGCAGGCTGAAGCCGGCCGAGGCGCCGGCCCGGCTGCCGTTCAAGGTCAAGGACCTGTCGCTCGCCGAGCTCGGCCGCAAGGAGATCCGCCTCGCCGAGCAGGAGATGCCGGGCCTGATGGCGATCCGGCAGCGCTGGGCCAAGAAGAAGCCGCTCAAGGGCGCGAAGGTCATGGGCTCGCTGCACATGACGGTGCAGACGGCGGTGCTGATCGAGACGCTCGTCGACCTCGGCGCCGACGTCCGCTGGGTGTCGTGCAACATCTTCTCGACGCAGGACACCGCCGCGGCGGCAGTCGCCGTCGGGCGCGACGGCACGCCCGCGAAGCCGAAGGGCATCGCCGTCTTCGCCTGGAAGGGCGAGACGCTGGAAGAGTACTGGTGGTGCACCAACGAGGCGCTGGTGTGGCCCGACGGCTCCGGCCCCGACCTGATCGTCGACGACGGCGGCGACGCGACCCTGCTCGTGCACAAGGGCCTCGAGTTCGAGAAGGCGAAGAAGGTCCCGAAGTTCGACCCGAAGAACGACCCTGCCGAGTGGGGCATCATCCTGGAGCTGCTGCGGAAGATCCAGGCCGAGGACCCGGGCCAGTGGAAGCGCGTCGCCGCGAACATCCGCGGCGTCAGCGAGGAGACGACGACCGGCGTGCACCGCCTCTACCAGATGGCGAAGGACGGCTCGCTGCTCTTCCCGGCGATCAACGTCAACGACTCCGTCACCAAGTCGAAGTTCGACAACATCTACGGCTGCCGGCACTCGCTGATCGACGGCCTGAACCGTGCGACCGACGTCATGCTCGGCGGCAAGATCGCCGTCGTGTGCGGCTTCGGCGAGGTCGGCAAGGGCTGCGCCGAGTCGCTGCGCGGCCAGGGCGCGCGCGTCGTCGTCACCGAGATCGACCCGATCTGCGCGCTGCAGGCGGCGATGCAGGGCTACGAGGTCGCGACGGTGGAGGACTTCGTCGAGACCGCGGACATCTTCGTCACCGCGACCGGCAACTACAACATCATCACCGCCGAGCACATGTCGCGGATGAAGGACAAGGCGATCGTCGGCAACATCGGCCACTTCGACAACGAGATCGACATGGCCGGGCTCGGCAAGGTCAAGGGCGTCAAGAAGGTCAACATCAAGCCGCAGTACGACGAGTGGGTGTTCCCGGACGGCCACTCGGTGCTGATCCTCGCCGAGGGACGGCTCCTGAACCTGGGCTGCGCGACCGGCCACCCGTCCTTCGTCATGAGCGCGTCGTTCACCAACCAGGTGCTCGCGCAGCTCGAGCTGTGGGCCAACGCCAGGCAGTACGAGAAGAAGGTCTACATGCTGCCGAAGAAGCTCGACGAGGAGGTCGCGCGGCTGCACCTCGAGAAGCTCGGCGTCAAGCTGACGAAGCTCTCCCCGAAGCAGGCGCAGTACATCGGCGTGCCGGTCGAGGGACCGTACAAGCCGGAGCACTATCGCTACTGAGCCGTCGCCGCGAGCGGGCCGCCGGACGCGCGGCCCGCCCGCCCGACGCGCGCTTTCGGCGCCGGGCAGCGCGCGCGAGCCGCGCGCTCAACGCGAGTGGCGCTCGTGGGGCTGCGGCGCGCGGTCGATGCGTGCCTCGCCCTCGCCCTCGCCCTCGTCCTGGTCGTAGTCCCGGTCCTCCTCGCCGCGCGCGAGGCCGAGCTCGTCGCTCGAGGCCGCCTCGGCCTCCATCTGCTCGGCGAG
>JBFMAS010000687.1:0-23649 GCA_040755575.1 Thermodesulfobacteriota bacterium | reverse complement strand
CCGTTGCCCGCGATGGTGGTCACGACGCCGTCGGCGGAGACGCGCCGGATGCGATCGTTGGCGCCCTGATCGCCGATCAGGATGCGCCCCGGGTTGTCGACGGTGACGCCGTGGATCGTGTCGAACTGCGCCCGGAGCGCCGCGCCGCCGTCGCCGCCGAAGGTGCCGACGCCGTCGCCGGCGAAGTTGCGCAGCGTCCCCCCGGAGAGCGCGCGCACCCGGTTGTTCGAGGCCTCGGCGATCAGGATGCGCCCGTCGGGATGCACGGCGACGCCCGTCGGATCCCCGAGCGGGCTCAGCGCGGGCACGTTGTTGCCGGTGTAGCCCTCGGTGCCGTTGCCGGCGATCGTGCCCATGCGCGGCCGCGGCCCCTGCACGTTGATCCGCCGCACGCGCTGGTTGCCCGAGTCCGCGATGATGATGTTGCCGTTCGCCTCGAACGCCACGTCGGTCGGCGTGTTGAGGCGCGCCTTCTTCGCCTTCTTGCCGTCGCCCGAGAAGCCGGCCACTCCCTTGCCGGCGACGCCGCGGATGTTGCCGTCCGGGTCGATGCGGCGCACGGCGTGGTTGCCGGAGTCGCAGACGTAGATCGTGCCGCCCGGCCCGGGCACGACGCACACCGGGTTGTTGAGCATCGCCTGCGTCGCTGGGCCGCCGTTGCCGGCGTAGCCCGCCGCGCCCGTGCCCGCGATGGTGGTGATGTTGCCGCTCGCACCGTCGATCCTGCGGATGCGGTTGTTCTTGGAATCCGCGATGTAGATGTTGCCGCTCGCGTCCATGAACGCGTCGGCGGGACCGTTCAGACGCGCGTTGGTCGCGTCACCGTTGTCGCCGCTGAAGCCGGGGTTGTCGGCGTCGCCCGCGACGGTGAAGACGGTGCCGCCCGAGATCAGCCGCACGACGTGCGAGTTGTACTCCGCGATGACGACGTCGCCGTTCGGCGCGACGCGCGGCTTGAGCGGGCCCTTGAGCCCGGCCACTCCCGGCGGGCCGAAGTCGCCGAAGGTGCCCGGGAAGGTGCCGGCGAACGTGGTGATCTTGCCGCTCGCCTTGACCTTGCGGATGCGGCCGTGGCCCGAGTCGCCGATCAGCACGGCGTCACCCATCATCGAGACGCCGGTCGGCACGAGCAGGCCTGCCCTCACCGCGGGTTTCTTGTCGCCGACCCCGCGGCCGACGATGGTGTCGATGGAGTAGGCGTGTGCGGTCGAGGCGATCGCACCGCAGGCGACGATCGCGCACGTCAAGCGCAGATGGAGCCACGTTCGCATTCAAGTTCCTCCCGGCAGTGCTTGGTTCTGGGGGCGCGAGCCCGGCCGGGCTCCGAGCAAGGCACATGCCGCCGCGTGGCGCGGGCGGCGGGAGCGCCGTGGAAGAAAGGAAAGTGCGGCGTCCCCGGTGTTGCGTCACCATTGCTTGACGCGAGAACATCCGGCGCACCGCATGTAAGATCGTACGTCCCGTACCGGAAGTTACCTGTACCGACGCAAAACGGGCCTCGCGGCCGCGCGAGCGGCCGACGAGGCCCGTCGGAAGGCGGCCGGCGCGCGTCCGGCCCGTCTACGGCTCAGAGGTTGTAGAGCTTCGTCGCGTTGTCGCCGAGGATCTTCTTCTTCGTCTTCTCCGACAGGTCGCTGCGCTCGGCGATCAGCTTCACGGTGTCGGGGAAGGCGCAGTCCCAGTGGTAGTAGTCCGAGGCGTAGATGATCCGGTCGTCGCCGCAGAGCTTCACCACCTCGGGGATCATCTGCTCGTCGGGGTCGCAGGAGATCCAGCAGTTCGAATGGAAGTACTCGCTCGGCTTGCGGTCGATGTTGGGCGCCTGCTCCGGCATCTTCTCCCAGTGCTCGTCGAGGCGCCACAGCCAGAACGGCAGCCAGCCGCAGCCCGACTCCATGAACGCGACCCGGAGCTTCGGGAAGCGCTGGATGACGCCGCCGACGCAGAACGAGTCGAGCGCGATCATGTTGCCGACCGGGTGCGTGATGGCGTGCACCTCGAGCCGGGTGTTGAAGCGGTCGACGCACACCGGGTACTGGTCCGGCGCCTGGCCGCCGCCGTGGATGCACACCGGCACGCCGAGCCGCTCGGCCTCGGCCCACACGACGTCGAACGACGGGTGGTCGAGGTTCTTCTCGCGCACGTGCTGGGTGCACACCATGCCGACCAGGCCGAGCTCGGTGACCGCGCGGCGGAGCTCCTTGGCCGCCAGCTCGGGGGCGATCATGGGCAGCTTCGCCAGAGCGTAGACGCGCCCCTTGCCCTGCTTGCAGAACGCCGCCTTCGAGTCGTTCACCGCCTGGCAGAGCGCGAGCGCGAACTCGGGATCGAGCATCGCCCACTCCTCGCCGGCGCCGCCCGGGAAGGTGACGGTGACGTCGATGCCCTCGAGGTCCATGTCCTCGAGGCGCAGCTTCGGGTCGTTCATCCCCGGGCGGATGTCGAACTTGTCGCCCTTGCGCGCCTGGCCGCCGCCCGGCAGCGGCAGCCTGCCGTAGTGCGTCTTGATCCTCTCGCGGAACTCCGCGAGCCGCGGCTTCAGGTGCTCGGGGATGGCGTCCTGCCAGTCGGCGAACTCACCGCCGTGCCCGTCGGCGTCGATGACGTGGAACCCATACTTGCCCATGCGGGTTTCTCCCTTCCTGTCTATTCCTTCATGTCGAAGACGCCGCGGGCGAGCTCGCCGCGCTCGAGGTCGTCGATCGCCTGGTTGATGTCGCGCAGAGCGTAGTGGCGCGTGATGAGCTCGTCGATCTTGAGCCGTCCTCCGAGGTAGAGCTCCGCGAGCATCGGGAAGTCGTGCTGCGGGCGCGCCGTGCCGTAGCGACAGCCGAGGATCGCGCGGTCGACGCGCAGCGCGTTGACCAGGAAGTCGGCGCGGGCGTCGAGCTTCGGCACGCCGACGATGGTCAGCGTCCCGCCGGGGGCGAGCGCGGCGAACGCCTGCTCGATCGCCCCGAGGTGCCCGACCGCCTCGAACGCGTAGTCGACGCCGCGGCCGCGCGTCAGGTCCTTCACCGCCTGCACCGGGTCGCCTTCGCGGGCGTCGATCACGTCGGTCGCGCCGAAGCGCCGCGCCCACTCGAGCTTCGCCGGCACGAGGTCGATCGCCACGATCCTGCCCGCCCCGGCGAGCACGCCGCCCTGGACGATGTTGAGCCCGATGCCGCCCGCGCCGAACACGGCCATCGTCCGCCCGGCCTCGACCTTGGCGCGGTTCAGCACCGCGCCGACTCCCGTGATGATGCCGCAGCCGATCAGCGCGGCCTGCGCCATCGGCATCTCCTTCGGCATCGGGATCGCGCTCGACACCCTGGCGATCGTGCGCTGCGCGAAGCTCGAGGTGTTGGCGAACTGGTAGGCCGGCTTGCCGCGCACCGTGAACGGCGTCCCGGGCCTCGGCGCGTTGTGGCACAGGGTCGGGTGGCCGACGTCGCACTCCGGGCAGTGGCCGCAGTGGGCGAGCGTCGACAGCACGACCGGATCGCCCTCCTTGAGCGTGCGCACGCCGGGTCCGAGCGCCTCGACGAAGCCCGCGCCCTCGTGTCCCATCACCGTCGGCCGCGGCGTCGGGTACGTCCCGTTGATCGCGCTCACGTCGGAGTGGCACAGGCCCGCCGCCTGGATCGCGATCCGCACCTCGCCTTCGAGCGGATCGCGCACCTCGATCTCCTCGACCGAGACCGGCGTCCCGACTTCGTGAAAGACCGCTCCGAGCATGCTCCTCGCTCCCTCCCGCTGCCCGGTCAGCTCGCCCAGCCGACGTACTTGAGCTCGCTGTAGGTCGCGAGCGCGAAGCGGCCGCCGTCGCGGCCGATGCCGCTCATCTTGAAGCCGCCGAAGGGCGCGTCGGGGTTCGGCGGGCTGCCGTTGATCTGCACCGTGCCGGTGCGCATCGCGCGTGCGACGCGCAGCCCGCGTGAGGTGTCCGCCGTCCAGACGTAGCCGTAGAGGCCGAACTCCGAGTCGTTGGCGAGCGCGATCGCCTCCTCCTCGCTCTTGAAGCGGATCGCCGTGATGACCGGACCGAAGATCTCCTCGCGGGCGATCGTCATGTCGTTCGTCGCCTCGGTGAACAGCGTCGGCTCGTAGTAGAAGCCGCGGCGCGGCGTCTCCGGACGCTTGCCGCCGCAGGCGAGGCGCGCGCCCTCCTCCACGCCGATCCGGACGTAGCGCTCGACGCGCTCGAGCTGCCCGCGCGACACGAGGGGACCGACGACGACGCCCGGCTCGTGCGGATCGCCGACCTTGAGCCGCGGCGCGGCGGCGGCCATGCGCGACGTCATCTCGTCGTAGATCGAGTCCTCGATCAGGAGCCGCGTGGGCGCGATGCAGATCTGGCCCGAGTGGAAGGTCCACACGCTCATCGCGGTGCCGAGCGCCTTGGCGAGGTCCGCGTCGGCGAACACGACGTTGGCCGACTTGCCGCCGAGCTCCATCAGCGTGCGCTTCAGCGTGCGGCCGGCCGCCTCCTCGATCTTGCGGCCGACGAGCGAGCTGCCGGTGAAGGAGATCATGTCGACCTCGGGCGCGACCGTGAGCGCCTCGCCCACCTCCGGCCCCGAGCCGCAGACGAAGTTGACGACGCCCGGCGGCAGCACCGAGCCGACGATGCGCGCCAGCTCGGCGACGCCCATCGGGTCGAGCGGCGGCGGCTTGATCACCACCGTGTTGCCGCACGCGAGCGCCGGCCCGATCTTGCCCGCGCAGTTGGTGAGCGGGAAGTTGAACGGGCTGATGCAGGCGACGACGCCGACCGGCTCGCGCACCACGACGCCGCTCGCCAGCGTCGCGCTGCTGCCGGCGACGCCCGGCCGCTCGAGCGGCGGCATCGGCTCGAGCACCGGCTCGCGCGCGAGGTCGGCGTACTTCTCGAGCCGCGCGACCACCTCGCCGACCTGCAGGCGCTCGGCGATCGGCGCGAGCGCACCCGTCTCGGCGATCGTCAGCTCGACGAGGCTCGTCATCTCGGCGCGGAACTTCGCCGCCGCCTCGGCGAGCAGCGCGCCGCGCGCAGCACCCGTCATGCGCGGCCACGGCCCGCGGTCGAACGCCGCGCGCGCCGCCTGCGCCGCGGCGCGCACCTGCTCGAGCGAGCACTCGGGCGCGAGCCCCGCGCGCTCCTCGGTCGCCGGGTTGACGATCTCGTAGGTACCGTTCGCGGCGGGGACCCACTCCCCGCCGATCAGGACGCTGTCGAAAACCGGAGCTCTATTCACCGACCGATCCACTCCCGAAGGCGCGCGGACGGCGCGCCGATCTCGTAGCCAGGCTTATCCCCCTCGGCCGGCCGGAGAAGCAAGCGCCGTCACGCCGCCTGGGCCATGGCCGCCTCGCGGAGCCGCTTCGTGCGATGCACGGGATCCTGGTCGAAGCGCGGCACGACGTGCTTGCCGAAGGTCTCGATCGAGCGCAGCACCTGCTTCTGCTCGATCACCATGGTGAGCGGCGCGTAGATGAGCTGGTCGACGCCGATGTCCTGGTAGCGCTGGATCGAGGCCGCGATCTCGTCGGGCGAGCCGATCATGTAGCCGCCCGCCCGCGTGCGCTGCGCGAGCTGCTCCGGCGTCGGCTCGGGGACCGTCACCGGACCGGTCTTGGGCAGCCCGGCCGGCCGCGGCACGGAGTCGAGCCACTTGAAGAAGAACTCGAGGAACTTGCCGGTCTTCGCCTTGCTGAACAGGTGGCGCGCCTCGTCGCCGTCCTCGAGGCAGAACATCTGGCTCGTCACCGCGATGTTGTCGTTCACGAAGCCGCCGATCGGCTTGCGGCAGCGCGCGATCGCCGCCTTGTACGCCGCGATCAGCGGCTCGACGTCGGCCAGCGTGCCGTTGACGAAGCACAGCGCGCCGAGGCCGAGCTCGCCGGCGAGCGTGAAGGTCGACGGGCTCGAGCAGGCGAGCCAGATCGGCGGGTTCGGCTTGGAGAAGGGCTTCGGCAGGACGTTGCGCTCGGGCATGCGGAAGGACTTGCCCTCGTAGGCGTAAGGCTCGTCGCGCCACATGCGCGGGATCTGCTCGATCGACTCGCGCCACAGGTCCTTGGTCGCGTCCGCGGACGGGATGGCGAAGCCGCCCCACTCCGCCGACGACGAGCCGCGTCCCGTGCCGAACTCGACCCGGCCCTCGGTCAGGTGGTCGAGCGTCGCGATGCGCTCCGCGACCCGCGCCGGGTGATTGACGGGCGCCGTGATGTTGACGATGGCGTGGCCGACGTGCAGCCGCGGCGCGCGCGCCGCGACGAAGCTCAGGAACACCTCCGGCGCCGGCTGGTGCGAGTAGTGCTCGAGGAAGTGGTGCTCGGGCGCCCAGTCGTACTTGAAGCCCGCGGCGTCGACCGCGAGCGCCACGTCGACCTCGCGCACGAAGCGCGTGTGCTCGTCCTCGCCCGGCGGCACGTGCATCTGGGAAAAGATTCCGAACTCCATGCTCACCTCCTCGCGTTGGGGCTTTTCCGAATTACCATTCGCAAAATCGACTTGTCAATCGTGTTCGTCATGCTATTTTCCGTTTCGCGAATGGCCTCTCGGACCGCACAGCCGCAGGGTCGAGCCGCGCGGCGCAGCGCCGCCGCCGCCGCGAGCCCGCGCGCCGCCGCACGCGAGGCGCGCGAGCACGTCTACCGCGAGCACATCCTCGCGGCGGGCGAGAAGGTCTTCGCCCAGCAGGACTTCGACGCCGCCAAGGTGCAGGACATCTCGCGCCTCGCCGGGCTGTCGATGGGCTCGATCTACGCGCTCTTCCCGAGCAAGGACCACATCTACGCGTCGATCATCGAGAAGCGCGGCAACGAGCTGCTCGCGCTCGTGCAGAAGATCGCCGCCGAGCAGCGCGAGCCGGTCGACGCGCTGGAAGCGCTCGCCTCCGCCTACATCGAGTACTTCTACGCACACCCCGACTTCCTGCGCATGAACCTGCGCACCGGCGCCGCGTGGGCTCTGCGGATGACGTACCCCGGGACGCGTACGGCGCTCGCCGACGCGATCCACGCTCTGCAGAGCGAGATCTTCGCGCGCGGCGTCGCCGCGGGCGCCTTCATCGACGAGGATCCCGCCTACCTCGGCGTGCTGTTCAGCGGCATCGACCAGATCCACCTCGCGCACTGGGTCGCGAACGGCATGAAGGACGGGCGCGACGAGCTGCGCGACCGGCTGCTGCGCGTGGTGCGCAAGACCTTCCTGCGCTGAAGCGCCCCGGCGGCTTCCCCGTCGTTGACAGGCGGATAGGGGCTCGCCATCATCGGCCCTTCGCACCCATGCGGATCCACCTGATCTCGCCGACGCACTACCTGCCCGACGGAAGCCTCAGCAAGACGACGCGCTACTGGACGAGCGGCATCACCCTGCCCTACCTGAAGGCGCTCACGCCGTCGCGGCACGAGGTGACGTTCACCGACGAGCTGATGCAGGACCTCGACGTCGCGGCCGTCGAGCGCGACGCCGACGTCGTCGGTCTCACGGCGATGGGGCCGCAGATCCGCCGCGCCTACGAGCTCGCCGACCACTTCCGCGCGCGCGGCAAGAAGGTCGTCCTCGGCGGCACCTGGGTGACGCTCACCGCGGAGGAGTCGCTGCGCCACGCCGACGCGGTCGTCGCCGGCGAGGCCGAGTTCGTCTGGCAGCAGGTGCTCGACGACCTCGAGGACGGGCGCAGCGCCGGCATCTACCGCGCCGACCGCTGGCACGACCTGCGCGGCCTGCCGCAGATCGACTACTGGACGCTGCCGCTGCTCAAGCCCGACGCGTTCCGCTCGAGCTGGCTCTACCGCATGTACTTCTTCTGGCCGATCCTGTTCTCGCGCGGCTGCCCGCACCCCTGCGAGTACTGCGCGGTGCAGACCTACTACCGGCGGACGTTCCGCACGCGGCCGGTCGAGGAGTTCATCGCCGAGGTCGAGCGCATGCGCGCGATCGGCGCGCGTCGCTTCCTGCTCCTCGACGACAACCCGGTCGCGAACCCGGAGAGGGCGAAGGAGATGCTGCGCGCGCTCGTGCCGCAGAGGATCCAGTGGGTGAGCCAGGCGACGATCAACGTCGCCCGCGACCCCGAGCTGCTCGACCTGGTCGCACGCTCGGGCGCGCGCGTGCTGTCGATCGGCTTCGAGAGCCTGTCCGAGGAGAGCCTCGCGTCGGTGGCGAAGGGCTTCAACCGGCCGAGCCGCTACGCGGAGGACATCGCCAGGCTGCGCGAGCGCGGCATCCAGGTGATCGCGCTCGTCATGGTCGGCCTCGACGGCGACACCACCGAGACCTTCGCCGCGACGCTGCGCTGGCTCGACGAGAACAAGATCAGCTTCCTGAAGCTGTTCACGCCGGCGCCGTACCCGGGCACGAAGTTTCACGCCGACATGCAGGCTGCCGGGCGCATCCTGAACGACGACTGGGGCCGCTACGACTACGGCAGCCCGAACGTCGCACCGAGGAACATGACCTCGCGCGAGATGATCGACGGCTTCAACACGGTCTACTCGGGCTTCTACTCGGTGCGCAGCATGCTGCGCCGCTTCCTGCCGCCGCCGCGCCGCAACCTGCTCGAAAGCCTGGCGATGGTCGTCGCCAACGCGAAGGTCAACGCGTACCTGCGCAGGAACCCGCAGGCGTGGGGGACGATCTCGTGACCGAGGCCGAGGCGCGCGCGCTCTTCGAGCGCCGGCGCGACGCCTGGCTCGCGAACGACCTCGATGCCTACCTCGCGCTGTTCTCGGAAGGCCTCGTCTTCCAGTCGCCGTCGCACCCCGAGCCGCTGCGCGGGTGGGCCGCCTTCGCGGAGCTCGTGCGCAGGTCCGCGGCGGCGATCGAGCCGCGCTCGTTCGACTTCTCGCACCTCGCGGTCACGGGCGACGTGGTGCTCGCCGAGTGGCGCATCACGGCCCGCCACCGCCCGACCGGCCGGCCGATCGAGTGGTGGGGGATGAGCGTGTGCCGCGTCCGCGACGGGCTCATCGAGAGCTGGCGGGAGTACTGGAACCCGGCCGACGTCGCCGCGGCCCGCGAGCCCTGAGCCGCGCCCGGCGGGGGCGCGCCGAGCATCGGACGTCGTCCGTCGGCGGCGTTCCCGCGCTCGCGACCTCCGCCCGCGGGCGTTCCCGCCGCCGGGAATCGCCGCGCGCAACCCCCCGGTGGAGCGGGCGGCGGCGCCGGGCACATCGGTTGCTCCCTTCCTTCCGCAGCACGAGCGCGCCGACGCGCAGCGTCGCCGCCTCCGTGCGAGGAGCATGCGATGGTCGCACCGCATCACGTGGTCCCCGAGCCGGCCGTGCCGCACCCGCGCGCGCGTCGCCTGGTCGAGCCGCCCGGCATCACGGTCGCACGCGACGACTGGATCGCCGCTCCGTTCCTGGCCTACGCGCGCGCCTTCGCGCGCTACCATCGGCACCGGGTCCTGCATTTCGAGCGCCTCGGCGCGCTGCTGCGCGACAAGCGCCGCGTCGTGCTGATCGGCAACCACGTGCTCGACGTGGTCGACCCGCTGCTGTTCAGCGCGGCGATGCTCGAGCGCTTCGGTCGCGCGCCGCACTTCATCGGCCACGAGAACCTGATCTTCGGGATGCCGGGCATCGGCGCCCTGGCGCGGCGCTACGGCATGATCCCGTCGCGGCACATGGAGGAGAGCGCGGCGGCGCTCGAGCGCGACGGCCTGCTGATGCTCTACCCCGGCTCGGGCTCCGAGGCCGCTCGACGCTCGTTCCGCGACGAGCCGTACCGGCTCAAGTGGGACGGCCGTCTCGGCTTCCTCCGCCTCGCGCTGCGCTTCGACGCGGAGCTCCTGTTCGTCGCCGCGCTGGGGATCGACGAGATGTACTACCAGTCGACGGTGCCGGCGCCGCACTGGCTGCTGCGCTTGACCAAATCCGAGCGCTACTCCGGCGCACGTCTGCAGTTCGGCCTGCTCGGGCCGCACGTCTTCCCGGGCCTCGTGCCGCTGCCGGTGCGGGTGACCCACGTCGTGTCGAGGCCGCTCGATCTCGGCGACCGCGCCGCCGCGCGGCGCAGCAAGCGTGCGCTGCACGCGCTGCACGAGCGGATCTGGGCCGAGTGCCAGACCTTCCTCGACCGCCAGGTCGCGCACCGCGAGCGCAGCTCGGACTGGCTCGATCGCGGCGTCCGGCGCGGCCAGGCGGTGCTGCAGTGGCTCGGCGTCTGATCCCGGCCGCGAGCAGCAGCTGGGCTAGGACAGGCCGAGGCGCGCGAGGTGCGCGCGCACCGCGGCAGCGATGCCGGCGCGCCCGAACGGGGCGAGGTGGCTGCCCTCGAACCAGTGGATCGCCGGCTCGCCCCAGTGCCGCCAGAGCGACGAGGGGTGCTCCGGCGGCACGATGCGGTCGCCACGTCCCGCGATGATCAGCAAGCGCTCGCGCGCGACGGCCGGCACGTGCGCGAGCGGCGAGTGGACGTGGAAGGCGCGCCGCAGCTCGTCGTAGGAAAGCGCCGGCGTCGCGGGCGGGGCGCCGGCCGGCGTCGCGGGGAGAAAGCGCCAGGCCAGGTCGCCGAAGCACACCGGCGGCACCATCGCGACGGCGAACGCGAGCTCCGGGTCGAGCGCGCTCGCGGTCGCGACCAGGTAGCCGCCGAGGCTCAGGCCGAGCAGGCCCACCTCGTGCCCCGACTCACCACGCAGCCAGCGCGTCGCGAGCAGGATCTCGCGCACGGCGCGCCGCGCCGCCTCGTTCAGCTGCCCGACGTCGGGACGCGCGAACGAGTCGCCCGAGAAGCGCGCGTCGCGCGGCGTCCGCGGGCCGTGGAACGGCAAGGTGAGGAGCGCGACGTCGAGCCCGGCCCGGAACCACTCGGACGCGAGCAGCGCGATCGCGTCGAGCCAGGGCCAGCCCATGGTGAAGCCGTGCACGGCGAGCAGCGTCGCGGGCACGCGCGGCGGCCGGTGCACCCAGTGCTCGATCCGGATCGGATCGTCCGGATCGAGATCGGTGTCGAGGCGGTGGGAGAGCACCGCCCCGCCGCGCAGCGCGCGGACGCTGCGCGTGCGCCGCAGCTGGGCCGACGCGCCCTCGGGCAGCGCGAAGAACCCCGCCGGGTCGCCCAGCAGGCGGCCGTCGAGATAGGGCGCCGCGGACGCGCGCAGGCGCTCGCCCTGGCCCGGATCGGCGAGCAGGAAGCGGCTCACGACCAGGCGCATCGCCCGGACCATCGCCGCGTCGAGCGCGGTCGCCGCCCAGAGCTGCGCCACGCCCGCGAGGCCGGCCGATGACGGCGCGCCGAGCAGGGCGCGCTCGAGCGGACGAAGCTCGCCGACCATCGATCCGGTGCCGACCACGAGCCCAGCGTACGCCATCCACGCCCGCCGGTCATGCGCCGGCGTGCCGCATGGGCGAGCAGTCGAGAGCGCTCGCCCGGCGCGCTACTGCAGCGCGCGAAACGATTCGCGCGCGAAGTCGAGCGGCCCGTCCGGGAACAGGCCGAAGAAGATCGTCCCGACGGTCGCGAGCAGGAGGCACGCGACCAGGAACGGCGCCGGCTCGATCGCCACCGGCGGCTTCTCCGCGTCGCGCATGAACATCTCGATGATGACGCGCAGGTAGTAGTAGGCCGACACCGCGCTGTTCAGCACCATGATGACCGCGAGCCAGATGTAGCCCGCGTCGACGATCGCCTCGATCAGGTAGAGCTTCCCCACGAAGCCCACGAGCGGCGGGATGCCGGTCAGCGACAGCATGAACAGCGTCATCGCAGACGCGATCAGGGGATGGCGCGAGGCGAGCCCGGCGTAGTCCGAGAACTGCTCGTTCGGCTCGCCTTTGACGCCGATCGCGATCACCACCGCGAAGGCGCCCAGGTTCATGAAGGCGTACGCCAGCAGGTAGAACAGCACGGCGCCGCCGCCGCGCGGCGTGCCGGCGACGATCGCGGCGAGCAGGTAGCCCGCGTGCGCGATGCTCGAGTAGGCGAGCATCCGCTTCACGTTGCTCTGCGCGATCGCGACGACGTTGCCGACGGTCATCGTCAGCACGGACAGCCACCACACGACCATCGCCCAGTCGGCGTGCAGCGCGGCGAAGGCGGTGATGAACAGCCGCGCGAAGCCCGCGACCGCGGCCGCCTTGATGCCGACCGCCATCAGGGCCGTCACCGACGTGGGCGCGCCCTGGTAGACGTCGGGCGCCCAGAAGTGGAACGGCACGGCGCTCACCTTGAACCCGAGGGCCACGATCAGCAGCGCGACGCCGCCCAGCACCACGAACCGCGACGCGTTCGGCAGCGCGGCCGCGATCGCGGCGTAGGACGTCGACCCGGTGACGCCGTAGAACACCGCGATGCCGTAGAGCAGGAAGCCGGTCGCGAACGCCCCGAGCAGGAAGTACTTGAGCGCCGCCTCGCCCGACGCGCGGTCCGTCCGGTGGATGCCGGCGAGGACGTAGGCCGCGATCGACATGATCTCGAGACCGAGGAACAGGACGATCAGGTCGCGCGCCGCGCCCATCACCATCATGCCCGAGGCGGCGAACAGCACGAGCGGGTAGAACTCGCGCGCCCGCACGCCGAGGTTCGCGAGGTACGCCGGCGCGGTCAGGATGCTCGCTGCCGCGGCGAGCAGGCAGACGACGTTGGTGAACGCCGCGACGCCGTCGAGCGCGAAGGTTCCCTGGAAGGCGGAGTGCGCGTTGTCCCACAGCAGCACGGTCGCGAGGATGCCGCCCGCCACGCCCGCCAGCGAGAACCACACGGGCCGGTACGGCTCCTCGCCCTGGTCGGCGGCGAAGGCCTCGACCAGCAGGCCCGCCATCGCGACGACCAGCACCACGAGGAGCGGCGCGAGGGCGCGAGCCTCGTCGCCCGTGAAGACGACGTCGATCACGGCGCCTCCTCCGCGGCCGGGGCGGCGGTCCGGGCGAGCCGCGCCTCGTCGCTCCGATCCGCGCGCACGAGCGAGCGCTGCTCGTCGCCCAGGTGCCGGTCGGCGCCAGCGCGCTCCAGACGCTGCAGGAGGACCGTCGCAGTCGGCTCGATGCGGTCGAGGAACGGCTTCGGGTAGAGCCCGATCCAGAAGATCATCAGCAGCACCGGGACGACGGCCGCGATCTCGCGCGGCGTGAGGTCCTTGAGCGAGCGGTTCTCGTCGTGCGTCACCGGGCCGAAGATGACGTGCTTGTACATCGTCAGCATGTAGCCCGCGCCGAGCACCACGCCGAGCGTCGCGATCGCCGCCGCCCACGCGTGCGCGCGGTAGGCGCCGAGCAGGATCAGAAACTCGCCGACGAAGCCGTTCAGCCCCGGCAGCCCGATCGACGACAGCGTGACGATCAGGAAGAAGCTCGAGAAGATCGGCACCACTGCCCAAAGGCCGCCGTACTGCGAGATCTGCCGCGTGTGGCGGCGGTCGTAGATGAAGCCGATCAGGATGAACAGGCCGCCCGTCGACAGGCCGTGGTTGATCATCTGCAGCACGCCGCCCGTCAAGCCGGTGCGGTTGAAGGCGTAGATGCCGAGCATCACGAAGCCCAGGTGGCTCACGGACGAGTACGCGACGAGGCGCTTCATGTCCGCCTGCGGCAGCGATACCATCGCGCCGTAGATGATGCCGGCGACCGAGAGGCCGATGATCCACGGGAACGCGTCCTGCGCCGCCAGCGGGAACATCGGCAGGGCGAAGCGCAGGAAGCCGTACGCCCCCATCTTCAGCAGGACGCCCGCGAGGTCGACCGATCCGCCGGTCGGCGCCTCGGTGTGCGCGTCGGGCAGCCAGGTGTGGAACGGCAGCATCGGGACCTTGATCATGAAGGCGATCGCGAAGGCCCAGAACAGCAGCGTCTGCTCGGTGTAGCCGAGCTTGGTGTCGTAGAGCGTCAGGATGTCGAAGCTGAGCTGGCCCGTCTGCGCGTGCGTCAGCACGAGGTACAGCATCGCGACCAGCATCAGCGCGCTGCCGGCCATCGTGTAGATGACGAACTTGATCGCCGCGTAGCGCCGGCGCGGCCCGCCCCAGATGCCGATCACGAACACCATCGGGAACAGCATCAGCTCCCAGAACATGAAGAACAGGAACAGGTCGGTCGCGACCAGCGCGCCGAGCATGCCGCTCTCGAGCAGCAGCATGAAGAACATGAACTCCTTCACGCGGTGCTGGATGTCGGTCCAGGCCGACAGGATGACGACCGGCGTGAGGAACGTCGTGAGGAGGACGAGCCACAGCGAGAAGCCGTCGACGCCGACCGAGTAGTAGACGCCGAGGCTCGGCATCCACGGCACGGTCTCGGTGAGCTGGAGCGTGCCGACGGTCGGATCGAACTCCACCAGGAGAAGCAGCGACAGCACGAACGGGATCAGCGACAGCCAGAACGCCGCCTGCCGTGGGATGGTGATCGGGCTCGCCGGCAGCGCCGTGATGAGCAGCGACGCGACGAACGGCGAGAAGACGATCAGCGAGAGCAGCGGGAGCTGGTCCATCAGCGCACCCCGGCTCGCATTCCGGCGTCGGCCGTCATCGTCCCACCGTCCACCAGTAGACGCCGAAGGTGAGCACCGCGCCGACCAGCATGGCCATCGCGTAGTGCTGCACGTTGCCGCTCTGCAGCCGGCGCCAGACGTCGGCCGTCGCCGCGACGGCGCGGCCGCTGCCGTTCACGACGCCGTCGATCATCATCGCGTCGACCACCTTCCAGAAGAACGTCGAGCAGCGCACGTACGGGCGGATGATGAGGGCGTCGTAGAGCTCGTCGATCCAGTACTTGTTCCACAGGAGCACGTAGAGGCCGTGCGCGCGCTCCGCGAGCCGCACGGGCAGCTCGGGCGAGCGCAGGTAGAAGACGTACGCGACCCAGATGCCGAGCAGCGCGACGCCGGTCGTCAGCACCATCAGGAAGAGCAGCGTGCCGGTCGTGATCTCGTGGTGGCCGAGCGCGTCGCGCGGCGCGACCGCCGGCTCGAGGTAGTGGCCGAACGCGTCGCCCCACAGGAAGCCGTGCGGCAGGCCGACCCAGCCGGCGACGATCGACAGCACCGCCAGCACGATGAGCGGGATCGTCATGGTCGACGGCGACTCGTGCAGGTGCGCCGCCTTCTCCGGCTCGACGCGGCTCTTGCCCTCGAAGGCGAGGAAGTAGGCGCGGAACATGTAGAACGAGGTCAGCCCGGCGGCGGCGAGGCCGATGAGCCACAGCACGGTGTGCCCGCTCGCGAAGGCGCCTTCGAGGATCATGTCCTTCGAGAAGAAGGCGGCGAGCGGCGGCACGCCGGAGATCGCGAGGCAGGCGATGAGGAACGTCTTGCTCGTGACCGGCAGCTTGCTCTTGAGGTCGCCCATCTTGTGGACGTCGAGCTCGCCGGACAGCGCGTGCATCACGCTGCCGGCGCCGAGGAAGAGCAGCGCCTTGAAGCAGGCGTGCGTCATCAGGTGGAAGATGCCCGCCGAGAACGCGCCGACGCCGACGCCGAGCACCATGTAGCCGATCTGCGAGATCGTCGAGTAGGCGAGGATCTTCTTGAGGTCGTTCTGCACCAGCGCCATCGTCGCCGCGAACATGGCGGTGACGGCGCCGATCGTCGCGACGACGGCGAGCGCTCCCGGCGAGTGCACGTAGAGCGGCGACAGCCGCGCGATCATGTAGACGCCGGCGGTCACCATGGTCGCGGCGTGGATCAGCGCGGAGACCGGAGTCGGACCCGCCATGGCGTCGGGCAGCCAGACGTAGAGCGGGATCTGCGCCGACTTGCCGGTCGCGCCGAACAGCAGCAGCAGGCAGACCGCCGTGACGACCCAGGGTGCGGCGTCGGCGAGCTGCGGGGCGAGCCGGTTCACGTCCTCGAAGCGCAGCGACGGCGTGCCGAGATCGAACATGCTCCACAGCAGGATGAACATGCCGATCAGGAACGCCGCGTCGCCGACGCGGTTCGCGATCATCGCCTTCTGGCCCGCCTCGGCGTTCGGCATCTCCTGGTACCAGAAGCCGATCAGCAGGTAGGAGCAGACCCCGACGCCCTCCCAGCCGATGAACAGGACGGGCAGCGAGTCGGCGAGGACCAGGATCAGCATCGAGGCCGTGAACAGGTTCAGGTACGCGAAGAAGCGGGCCTCGTCCGGGTCCTCGTGCATGTAGCCGAGCGAGTACAGGTGGATCAGGAACCCGATGCCGGTGACGACCAGGATCATGACGCTGGTCAGCGCGTCGACGCGGAACGCCATGTCGATCCGCAGCGGATTGACGGCGATCCAGGTGAAGACGTGGTCGACGAGCACGCCGCCCGCGGGCAGAGACCAGAGCTGCGCAACGGTGACGACGGCCACGACGAACGCGAGCAGCACGCTGCCCGGTCCGGTGACGTGCACGATCTTCCGGCGACCGGTGGCGGCGGCGAAGACGCCGCACGCGACGCCGATCAGCGGCAGCAGCGGGATCCAGCGCAGCAGGCTGGTGGCGACGACGACGGCGGTGTCGGGTGCGGGATGCATCTCTCGTCTACCAGCGCAGCAGGTTGATGTCGTCGGCGTTGACGGTGCGGCGCTGCGAGTAGATCGCGAGGAAGATCGCGAGCCCGACCGCCACCTCGGCGGCGGCGACCGTCATGACGAAGAACACGATCACCTGACCGTCCATCGAGAGCTGCTGGCGAGCGAGCGCGACGAAGGTCAGGTTGACCGCGTTGAGCATCAGCTCGACGGACATCAGGATCACGATCACGTTCCGCCGCAGCAGCACGCCGGCGCAGCCGATCGCGAAGATCAACGCGGCGAGGATCAGGTAGTGCTCGATCGAGACGCCCATCGTGAACGCGCTCTCCTCAGGCCTTTCGCCGGGCCATGACGACGGCGCCCACGACCGCGACGAGCAGCAGGACGCTGGTCAGCTCGAACGGCAGGAAGCTCCTCGCGAAGAGGTGCTCGGCGAGCAGCTCGGTCGAGCCGAAGCCGGCCGGCGGCGTCTCGACCCGCGCCGGCTCCCAGACGACCACGAGCACGCCCAGCTCGACCGCGAGCAGGAGCGCCAGGGCGAGCCCGGCGGTCCCGGCCCGGGACAGCCGGAACGCGTGCTTCTCCGCTTCGACGTTGAGCAGCATGATGACGAACAGGAAGAGGATGACGATCGCGCCCGCGTAGACGATCACCTGCAGCATGGCGATCAGCTCCGCGTCGAGCAGCACGAACGATACCGCGATCAGGAACAGCGTGTTGACCAGCGCGAGCGCCGAGTAGATCGGGTTGCGGTGCAGGATGACCGTCAGCGCCGAGGCGATCATCAGCAGGGCGACGAAGTAGAAGGCGATCACGCGACCGTCCAGCCTTCCAGCGCGAGCACCAGCACCGCGCTCACGGCGACGTTGGCGAGCCCGAGTGGCAGCAGCCGCTTCCAGCCGAGCATCATCAGGTGGTCGTAGCGCATCCGCGGGAACGTCCAGCGCACCAGGATCTGCAGCCAGCAGAAGATGAACAGCTTGACGAGGAAGGCGAGGACCTGGAGCAGCGTCACGAGCAGCGACGGCACCGCGAGGAACAAGCCGCCCGGCAGGTGGAAGCCGTCGCGGTAGAGGTACGGCACCTGCCAGCCGCCGAAGAACAGCGTCGTCACGAGCGCCGCGACGATCGCGATCTCGATGAAGTCCGACATCATGAACATCGACTGCTTCGAGCCCGAGTACTCGGTGTAGAACCCGGCGACCAGCTCCGACTCCGCCTCCGGCAGGTCGAACGGCGCGCGCTTCGACTCCGCCATGCCGGCGATGAAGAACAGCACCAGGGCGAGCGGCTGGTAGAAGACGCCCCAGGCGGGGATCACGCCCCACATCAGCTCGCCCTGCGCGCGCGCGATCGCCTGCAGGTCGAGCGTGCCGTAGGTGAGCACGACCGACACCAGCGCGAGCCCGAGGCCGATCTCGTAGGAGATCATCTGCGCGGAGCCGCGCACGCCGCCGAGAAAGGCATAGCGCGAGTTCGACGCCCAGCCGCCGATGATGACGCCGTAGACGCCGAGCGACACCATGCCGAGGATGAACAGGAGGCCGACCTCGAGCTCGGCCGCCTGCAGGTTGATGACCGTGTCGCCGATCACCAGCACGTCGCCGAACGGCACGACCGCGAAGGTCACGAACAGCGGCAGCACGGCGGCGAACGGCGCGAGCCAGTGCAGGAAGCGGTCCGCGTCCTTGGGGACGATGTCCTCCTTGTGGAACAGCTTCAGCGGGTCGGCCATCAGCGTGTTGACGATGCCGAGGTTGAACGGCAGCAGGCCGCCGAAGATGTTGGCGCGGTTCGCACCCACGCGGTCCTGGATGAGCGCCGAGCCTTTGCGCTCGATCCACAGCAGCAGCACCGTCACCTGCAGGATGATCAGCAGCGCGACCAGCGCCTTCACGAAGGCGATCAGAAGCTCCATCTACCCGACCCGTGCGGCGGCCGCAGGCCGCGGCCAGCTACTCCCACTCGAGCGCGCCGACGCGCCACACGTAGGCGAGTCCGACGCCGAGCACCGCCACGAAGGCGCCCATCTCCGCGAGCCCCATCCAGCCCAGGCGGCGGAAGACGACCGCCCAGGGATACATGAACACCACCTCGACGTCGAAGACGACGAACAGGATCGCGACCAGGTAGAACTTGACCGGGAAGCGGATGCCGCGGATCGAGCCCAGCGGGGGATTGCCGGTCTCGAAGATCTCGAGCTTCGCTTTCGACGCGCGCTTCGGTCCGAGGATCCAGCTCGCGCTCATCATGATCGCCGCGACCAGCGCACACAGCACGAAGCTGATCAGAAGGGCGATGTAGGGATTCGTCACGCGGGAGCTCTCGGAGGATTAGGCGGCACGCACCGCTGAACCGTGCGGAGATTAGAGATTCCATTTGCCAAGTCAAATTGCCTTGGCTAACGCGCGGCGAGATGGAGGCTTCCGTCCTCGGCGCTCCGCACGCGAGTGCGCTCGCGCGCGCCGTGGCGGCGACGTGGCCACGCGCGCGGCTCGTCGCGACGGAGCCGCTCGCGGGTGACGCGTCCGCGCGTCGCTACGTCCGGCTGCGGCTCGAGGGCGCGCCGCCATCGACCGCGATCGCGATGCTGCTGCCGCGCGACGTGCCGGCCGCCGCGTCGGAGGAGCTCACCACCGGCGACGTGCCGCGCGAGCTGCCGTTCCTCGACGTGCAGCGCTACCTCGCGCGCCACGACGTGCCGGTGCCCGCGATCTACCACGCCGCCGAGCACGACGGCGTGCTGCTGCTCGAGGACCTCGGCGACCTGGCGCTCGCCGACGCCGCGACGGGCGGCGGCGACCGCGAGGCGCTGTTCGCGCAGGCGGTCGACGTCCTCGCCGCGATCAACGCGCTGGTGCGCGAGCCGGATCGGCGCTGCGTCGCGTTCCGCCAGCGCTACGACCGCAAGTTGATCGGTCTCGAGCTCGACGTCGTGAGCTCGCACGGGCTCGCGCCGTCGGACGCGGGCCCCGCACGCGACCCGGGCTCGGATGCCGAGCTGCGCGCCGCCCTGGCGCGTCTCGGCGACCGGATCGCGGCGCAGCCCACCGTGCTGATGCACCGCGACTTCCACGCGTGGAACCTGCACGTCGACCCCCGCGGTCGCGTGCGGGTGATCGACTTCCAGGACGCGCTGCTCGGCCCGGCCCTCTACGACCTCGCGAGCCTGTGCACCGACCGCGACAGCGACCGCTTCGTCGATCCGGCGCTCGAGGCGGCGCTGGTGACGCGCTTCGCCGCGGAGCTCGCGCGCCGCGGCGGCCCGGCGTACGACGCCGCCGCGCTGCGCGCCGACTACTTCGACGCCGTCGCATACCGCACGCTGCGCGTGATCGGGCGCTTCCGCTTCCTCGCGATCGAGAGGGGCAAGCCCGGCTATCTGCGCTTCCTGCCCCGCATGGCGCGCCAGACCCGGCGCGCGCTCGAGGCGGGCGGGAGGACCGACCTGCTGCACGTCCTCGCCGCGCGCAGCGAGCTGTTCGCATGAGCGCTCCGCGCAGCCGCCGACTCGCGCCGCGCGCGATGATCCTCGCCGCGGGTCGCGGCACGCGGCTGCGCCCGCTCACCGACACGACGCCGAAGCCCTTGCTCGACGTCGCGGGGCACCCGTTGCTCGCCTACGGCCTCGCGCTGCTGCGCGCGCACGGCATCGAGGACGTGGTGGTGAACGTCCACCACCTGCGAGAGAAGCTGCGCGCCGCGCTCGGCGACGGGTCGCGCTACGGGGTGCGCATCCACTGGTCGGTCGAGACCACGCTGCTCGACACGGGCGGCGGGATCCGCTTCGCGGCGCCGCTGCTCGAGGAGCTCCTGCCGGCGGGCGTCGGCGACCGGCGGGACTCGCCGATCGTCGTCATGAACGGCGACGTCGTGAGCGAGATCCCGGTCGCGGACGTCGTGCGCTTCCACCGCGAGCGCGACGCGCTCGCGACTTTCGTCCTGCGCGACGACCCGCGCGCGGCGGCGTACGGCACGTTCGGCGTCGACGGGGAGGGGCGCATCCGGCGCTTCCTCGGCCGCGGCGACCCCGATCCGGCGCTGCGCGAGCGCATGTTCGCGTCGCTTCAGGTGCTCGACCCGCGCATGCTCGAGCTGATGCCGGCCGGCCGGCCGTTCGGCACCATGCGGGACCTCTATCCGGAGCTGTTCACGCGGGGCGAGCGCTTCTTCGGCTACGTCTACGACGGCCGCTGGTACACCGCGGACACCGAGGACGACCTGGCGCGCGCGCGCGCCGCGCTCGCACCGCCCGCGCAGCCGTCGTTCATGCGCGATCTCCCACTCTTACGAGATTGACCTGCCGCGCCGATGTGCCCCACGGGGGCATCTCGGCGTAACGACAAGCATATCCTTCTCACGGGCCCGCGCGCGGTCGCCCGCGAGCGACGGCACGACGCTTGCTCGCTCGGGGCGAAAGGCTTAATTCTTCGGCACTCATGGGCATCACCGTCATCCAGAGGAGCAACGCTCGGACGCGCAGGCTGAATCCGCGCCTGGCGCTGGTCCTCGCGGGCGGCGCGGTCACCGGCGGCGCGTTCAAGCTCGGCGGCCTGCGTGCCCTGGACGACTACCTGGTGAGCCGGAAGGTGGTCGACTTCGACATCTACGTCGGCCTGTCGGCGGGGGCGTTCCTCGCCGCGCCGCTCGCGGCGGGGATCACGCCGGCCGAGCTCGTCGCCAGCATGGAGGGCACGGGCGAGATCGGCGAGTTCAAGCTGCTCGACGTCTACTTCCCGAACGTCGGCGAGCTGGTGACGAAGCCGCTCGAGTACCTCACCGACCTGGTGACGTACTTCCCGCGGACGGTCGGGGAGATCCTCGTCAAGAGCCCCGACACGGTGCAGCGCGCACGGCTGCCGATCGAGCGCTGGCTCGCGGAGCCGACGCTCGAGAACCTGCGCCGGATCGCGTCGGTCGTGGTCGAGGGGCTGACGGCCGAGACCGAGTTCCCCGTGCCGCTCGACTACCTGCCGTCCGGCCTGTTCGACAACAGGCGCATCGAGCGCTTCATCCGCAACGGCTTCCACGAGCGCGGTCTGACCAACAGCTTCCACGCGCTCTACCGCCAGCGCGGCAAGGAGCTGTACATCGTCGCCGTCAACCTCGACACCGCCGAGCGTGTGGTGTTCGGCCACGACGAGGACTCGGCGCTGACGATCTCGGAGGCGGTGCAGGCGACCACCGCCCTGCCCGGCTTCTACAAGCCCGCCCGCATCAAGGGCGTCGACTACATCGACGGCGGCGTGCGCCGCACCGCGAACCTCGACGTCGCGATCGAGCACGGGGCGGACCTGATCGTCTGCTACAACCCGTTTCGCCCGTTCAACAACCCGGTGGTGCGCGGCAGCCGGCGCGGCGAGCACGGCTCGCCGCTCGCGAACCACGGCATGCTCGCGGTGATGAACCAGGTGTTCCGCGCGATGCTGCACTCGCGGCTCCACCTGGCGCTCGGCCAGTACCGCGAGGACCCGAGCTTCCGCGGCGACATCGTGCTGATCGAGCCGACCGACACCGACGAGACCTTCTTCAACATGTTCCCGATGAACTTCTGGGAGCGCCGGCGGGCCGCCGACCACGGCTATCTGTCGACCACCATGGCGATCGACGCGCACTACGAGACCTTGAGCCGCGTCTTCGAGCGCCACGGCCTCGCCGTCAGCAGGCGCCACATGGATGCGAGCGCGTCGCGCATCCGCGAGTCGCTGCTCGAGGATCCAGCGCTGCTCGAGGCCGACGCCGGCTGAGCGCAGCCATCGTCGCGAAAAGCCGCGCGAATTGCCGGGGGTGGGGGGCTGTGCTAGCGCAACCCCATGGCGAATCCGGATGCCGCGAGCGACCAGGCCATCGACCTCGCGCGGCAGAGCGAGCTGTTCGAGAGCGCCACGCCGCAGGAGATCCTGACCTGGACGACCGGCCGCTTCGCGCCCGACGCGGTCCTCACCATGTCCTTCCAGCACGAGGGCGTGGTGATCGCCCACATGCTGCGGGGCATCGCGCCAGACACGCCGATCTTCTTCATCGACACCGGCTACCACTTCCCCGAGACGCTCGCGTACCGCGACGAGCTGATCGCGCGCTTCGGGCTGCCGGTGCGGAATCTCACCTCCGTCATGCCGCGTGCCGAGTTCGTCGCCAAGTACGGCGACGACCTGTACGCGCGCGATCCCGACCTGTGCTGCAAGATCAACAAGGTCGAGCCCATGCAGCTCGCGCTGCGCGGCGTCCGCGCGTGGATCAACGGGCGACGCCGCGACCAGGCCGTGACGCGCAGCCGGATGCCGATCGTCGAGCGCCTGCAGGGCGGCATCGTCAAGGTGAACCCGCTCGCCAACTGGACGTCGCGCGACACCTACCGCTACCTCACCGAGCACGACATCCCGACGCACCCGCTGTTCGAGCAGGGCTACACGAGCATCGGCTGCGCGCCGTGCACGCGCCCGATCCTCGCCGGCGAGGACGAGCGCGCCGGCCGCTGGGCGGGACAGGGCAAGACGGAGTGCGGCCTGCACACCTTCCTGACGCCGCCCGAGGGCGACGGCGCGACGGATGCGTCGAGCGCTGCGCCGGACGCCAAGGCACCGGCGCGCGCCGAGCCCGAGCGCGAGTTCGAGCCCGGCGCCGCCCGCGCTGCGCGCCGGTAGCTCGCGAGACGTTCCCCGAGCGCCGGGCGCGCGGCCGACCGCTGCTCGACCGCGAGCGGCTCACGCGTCGCGCAGGTCCTCGTCACCGCGCAGCAGCAGCAGCCCGTGGCCGACGCGCTTGATGATCCAGCGGTGGATCTGCGTGATCCAGTCGTCGACGCGCTCCTCGAGCATCGGCCAGTGCCCGCCGCTCGCGCGCTGGAAGTCGGCCTCGATCCCGCGCGCGCAGACCTCGACGAACAGCGTCGTCGCGACGGCGTCGGCCTGCTGCGCGACGAGCAGCGCGGGAACGGCCGGCGCCGCGGGCTCGCTGAGGCGCTCGACCTCGCGCAGGCGGGCGATCGGCTCCGCGACGAGCTGCGCTTGCAGCTCCTCGTGAGCCGCTCCGGGAAGGCCCGCGAAGTAGGGATGCTCGCGCGGCGGCGGCGCCACCGTGCCCCAGGGCCGCAGGCGCAAGACCGTCCGGCGTGCGGGCGGCAGGAGCGGCCGCAGGCCCTCGAGGAGCGGCGCGACCGCGACCGCGCCGCGCACCGTGCCGCGTGCCGCGAGCTCGAGCGCGACCAGCGCCCCCGCGTCGTGGCCGATGACGACCGGCTTCGCCTCGC
>JBFMAS010000686.1:0-8236 GCA_040755575.1 Thermodesulfobacteriota bacterium | reverse complement strand
GCACTCGAGGCGGCGCTGCTGCTGCCCGACCGGGCGCGTGCCGCGTCCGGCGCGCTGCGCGTCGCGACCCTCGGCGCGCTCGCGCTCGGCACGTTCCTCCTCTTCACGGGCGCGCGCGGCGTCGCGATGATGCGTACCGACTACGCGACGCTGCACGCGGCCTACGCGAGCGCCGAGCCGCTGCGCGATGCGGCGCTCGGCCTGTGGCGCGACTTCGGACCGGTCCCGCTCGCGCTCGCGCTCGGCGGCGGGGTCGTCGGGCTGGTCTCGCGCGCGACCCGCGCGACGACGCGCCTGCTGCTCGTGCAGGCGGTGGTGATCGTCGTGCTGTTCACGCGGACGCAGAGCCTGAACCTGCACCACGACCTCCTGCTCGCGGCGCTCCTCGTCCTGGGCGGCGTCTGCGTGGCGCGCGGGCTCGACGCCTGCCCGGCGCCGGTGCGCGTGCCGGCGTACGTGCTCCTCGGGGTCGCGCTCGTCGGCGGCTTCGCGGGCGTGCTGCTGCCAGGCACGCGTCCCGCGCTCGGCCCCGTCGCGGCCGTCCTGCCCGGCGTCACCTACGGGCCGCTCGTGCGCGACGACCTCGACGAGGTCGGACGGCTCGTGCGGACGCTCGACGAGCTGACGCGCGCCGGCAACGACAAGATCTACGTGCTGTCGAGCTCGACCGTGCTGAACGAGGAGGTGGTGGCGAACGCGCACCTGGTCGAGCCGTCGCTGCCCGTGCTCGGCGAGCGCGTGCTGCCGACGAGCCACGTCGACCTGCGCGACGGCTTCCCGTTCGCGCTCGCGATGGCGCGCTTCGTCGTCGTGGCCGACCCGATCGGCTACCACCTCGACCCGCGCCACCAGCAGGTGGTCGGCATCCCGGCGCGCGAGATCCTGCGCGGCGAGACGATCGGGCGGGCGTACGCGCCGCTGCCCGGTGACTTCGCGCTCGGTGGCGGCGTCCGGGCGCGGATCTACGCGCGCACGCGCGACATCCGCCCGGACGAGCTCGAGCCGCTGCTCGCCGAGCTGCGCGCGCTCCACCCCGGCCAGCCCGGCTTTGCGCGACGCTGAGGCGCCTGCGGCGCGCTCCACGGACGTGCGCACGGGCGTGCGCGCATCTGGCGCAGGGCTTGCTGCCCTGCCGCCGCGGTCGCATGCCTGTCCTGATTTCACACCCGGGAGACGTGCCGGCGGCGGCGCGCCGGCCCGCGGGCGCGCTCGAGCGCCTGCACTCGCTGCGCGACGGCACGGTCGTGCGGCTGCGTCCCATCGGACCCGCCGACGCCGACGAGCTGCGGGCGGGCTTCGCGCGCCTCTCTCCCGAGTCGCGCTACCGGCGGTTCTTCTCGCCGGTGCCGCGCCTGCCCGACGCGATGGTGCGGCGCTTGACGGCGACCGGCGGCTGGAACCACGTCGCGCTCGCGGCCGAGTCGATCCCGCTCTACGACGGGCCGCCGGAGCCGCTCGGCGTCGTGCGCTTCATCCGCTTCGCCGGCCGGCCGAACGCGGCGGAGGTCGCGATCAGCGTGATCGACGAGATGCAGGGCCGCGGGCTCGGCGTCGTGCTGCTCGGCGCGCTCGCCGAGCTCGCCCGGGCCGAGGGCGTGACCACCTTCGTCGCGACGGTCCTCGCGGACAACGAGCCGATGCATCGCTTGATCCGGCGCATCGGCCGCGTCGCCACGGTGCGGCGCGAGCAGGGCACCTACGTCTACGAGGTGCGTCTCGGCTCGGTGGGCTAGCAGCGCCGCCGGCGGCCCGGTCGCGCACTTCTTACAGCGGCGCAACCCGATCGGTGCATGCCGGAGTGACCCGCGACGTGCCGGCCGCGAAACGCAACGCCTTTTCGCCACCGCTTCGTGGCATCCCGCTTGCGCTCGCTCCTCCGGACGTCCGGCCGCGACGGCCGGTCAAGGAGGTATCGCGATGGGATCCGGCACCACGGACAAGGCCAAGGGCCGTGTGAAGGAAGCGGCTGGCGCGCTGACCGACGACGAGAAGCTCCGCGAGGAGGGCAAGGTCGATCAGGCCGCCGGCAAGATCAAGAACGCCGCCGAGAAGGTGGTCGACAAGGTGAAGGGAGCCGTCACCGGCAGCAAGTGACGCTCGAGCGGCTCCCCGCCCGGCGAGCCGCCTGCGGAACGTCTGCGGAACGTCTGCGGAAGGTCTGCGATTGCCCGCCGCCGGTGCGCCGGGCTAGGAACGGCGCATGGATCGACGCCAGTTCCTGCGCCTCGGCGGTGCAGTCGCCGCCACCAGCTTCGTCGGCAGCTCCCTCTGGAGCCGCGCGCTCGCCGCGCCGGCGCAGGGCGGCCCCGGTCCGTACGGGCCGCTGCTTGCGCCCGACGGGAACGGCATCATGCTGCCGGCAGGCTTCACCGCGCGCGTCGTCGCGCGCGCCCAGGAGAAGGTGGCGGGGACCGACCACACCTGGCACCTGTTCCCCGACGGCGGCGCCACCTTCCGCACGAGCGGCGGCTGGATCTACGTCTCGAACAGCGAGCTGCCGGGCTCGGGCGGCGTCGGCGCGCTGCGCTTCGACCTGCGCGGCAACGTGGTCGACGCGTACCCGATCTGCACCGGAACGAGCCTCAACTGCGCGGGCGGCCGCACGCCGTGGAACACCTGGCTCACCTGCGAGGAGTTCGACTCGGGACACGTCTGGGAGTGCGACCCGACCGGGCGGAGGGCGCAGGTCAAGCTGCCCGCGCTCGGCACCTTCAAGCACGAGGCCGCCGCCGTCGACCGGCGCAGCGGCGTCATCTACTTGACGGAGGACGTGAGCGACGGCCGGTTCTATCGCTTCGTCCCGGCGCGGCGGCGCGACCTCACCGCGGGGAGGCTGCAGGCAGCCGCGGTCGGCGAGAACGGCGCCGTCCGCTGGCTCGACGTGCCGGAGCCGAACCCGTCGCTGCCCGGCGGCACGCCGACCCGCTACCAGGTCGAGGAGAGCACGCCGTTCCGCGGCGGTGAGGGCATCGTCTACGACCGCGGCCACGTCTACGTCACGACCAAGGGCGACGACACCATCTGGGACTACGACGTCCAGGCCGAGCGCATCCAGATCGCGTACGCGACGGACCTCGACCCGGCGCGCCAGCTCAGCGGCGTCGACAACGTCACGGCGTCACGCTCGGGCGACCTGGTGGTGGCCGAGGACGGCGGCAACATGGAGCTCGTGCTGATCACGCCCGAAGGCGTCGCCGCGCCGCTCCTGCGGGTGCTCGACCAGGACGGCTCCGAGCTCGCCGGTCCGGCCTTCGACCCGGCCGAGCGGCGCCTCTACTTCAGCTCGCAGCGCGGCGGGCAGGGCGGCATCACCTACGAGGTCAGCGGGCCGTTCCGGCGGGCGGTCCGGCGGCCGCGCGCCCTGCCGCGCGTCTTTCCCTGACGACCCACACATCCATCTTCTTTCGCCGTCCGTAGGGTGGTACGAGGGCCGCGCCACGCCGCCTCGGGCCCCGACGTGGATGACGGCCC
This sequence comes from Thermodesulfobacteriota bacterium, assembly GCA_040755575.1. Taxonomy (GTDB): domain Bacteria; phylum Desulfobacterota; class Binatia; order UBA12015; family UBA12015; genus DATCMB01. The sequence goes on along the minus strand of JBFMAS010000686.1, from coordinate 4,765 downwards.
GATCATCGCACGGACCCGAAGGGAGAAGAGGACCCATGAGGAAGCTCATCGTCTCGTTCTTCGTGCTCGGCGCGACCGTCGTCGCCGCCGGCGGGGCGCTCGCCGCCCCGCTCGTGTTCCGCGCCAGCCTGTCCGGCGACCAGGAGGTCCCCACGGTCGACACGTCGACCGGCGGCACGATCTTCGTGTCCTTCGACCGCGACCTCGACCAGTTGCGCTTCGACCTGCGGGTGCGAAGCGGCAACGGCATCACGCAGGCCCACTTCCACTGCGCGAAGGCCGGCGTGAACGGCGCGATCACCGTGTTCCTGTTCGGACCGGTCGATCCCGGCATCTCGGTCAACGGCCAGCTCGCGTCGGGCACGGTGCGCAACGAGGACATCATGCCGATCGACGACGAGGACGTCTGCGGCAGCCCGGTCAACAACGTCGCCTCGCTCTACCAGGCGATGCTCGAGGGCCGGATCTACGCCAACGTGCACTCCGAGGAGAACCCGGGCGGCGTCGTGCGCGGACAGCTCTTCCCCTGATGCAGAGCCGCGCGGGCAGGCCGCGCTACTCGTCGACGCGGTAGGCCGGCGGCACCTGCTCGAGCGAGTCGACCGCGACCCCGAGGTCGCGGATCAGGCCGTCGTCGATGCGGTAGATCCAGCCGCGCACGGTCAGAGCCTGGCCGCGTCGCCAGGCGTCCTGCACGATGGTCGTGTGCGCGACGCTCGCGACCTGCTCGGCGACGTTCAGCTCGCACAGACGGTCGAAGCGCGCCGCATCCGAGGCGAGCGCGCCGAGCTCCCCGCGGTTGCGGTAGGCGACGTCCTTGATCGGGCGGATCCAGTTGTCGATCAGCCCGTGCGGCTCGTTGTCGAGCGCCGCGCGCACGCCGCCGCAGCCGTAGTGGCCGCAGACGATGACGTGCCGCACGCGCAGGACCTCGATCGCGAACTGCAGCACCGACAGGCAGCTCAGGTCCGACGGCAGCACCAGGTTGGCGACGTTGCGGTGCACGAACATCTCGCCGGGCAGTAGCCCGACGATCTCGTTCGCCGGCACGCGGCTGTCGGCGCAGCCGATCCACAGGTAGCCCGGCGCCTGCTGCCGGGCGAGGGTGGCGAAGAAGCCCGGACGCTTCCGCTCCATCGCGTCGGCCCACGCGCGGTTGCTGTCGAGCAGGTGCTGTAGCGTGTCCATGCCTTCGTCCCCCGGCCGCCGGCGCGACGCGCTGGACGCGCGGCCGGCTCCGCCGTCTTGGCACATCGCGCACGGTCGTGCACCGGGGCCGGCGGGCTTGTGACGCGCGCCGGATCGGAGCACAAGCCTCTATCCGCGAGCGGCCGCGACCTGGCCGCGAAAGGAGGCGCGCGATGGGCATCCTGCACGAGTTCCGTGAGTTCGCGGTCAAGGGAAACGCGATCGACCTGGCCGTCGGCGTGGTGATCGGCGCGGCGTTCGGCAAGATCGTCAGCTCGCTGGTGAACGACGTCGTCATGCCGCCGATCGGCCTTCTCGTGGGCGGGGTCGACTTCTCGAACCTCGCGATCACGCTGCGCGAGAAGACCGACGCGCAGCCCGAGGTCGTGCTGCGCTACGGCGCGTTCGTCAACACGATCATCGACTTCCTCATCGTCGCGGCCGCGATCTTCGCGCTGGTGAAGCTGCTCAACACGCTCCGCCGCCAGAAGGAGGAGGCGCCGCCCGCGCCGCCGGAGCCGACCCGCGAGGTCGTGCTGCTGACGGAGATCCGCGACGCGCTCGTGAGGCGTTGAGCGCGGCGTAAGCTTTTCGCTTCCGCATCCGTCCGTCCTGCCCGCATGCCACGACGCAGCCCGCTCGCCCTCGTCGCGCTCTGTCTCGTGCTCGCCGCGGCGGGGCGGGCGCCCGCGGTCCCGTCTCCGACGCCGTTCGTCGCGCCGCGCCTCGCCGACTTCTCGCCGCGCGGCACCGTCAAGCAAGTGCGGCAGGCCGTGGCCCGCTTCGCGACGCCGATGGTCGCGTACGGCGACCCGAAGGCCGCCGACCCGCTGAGCGCGGAGTGCCCCGTCGCAGGGACGGGACGCTGGCTCGACGCGCGCACCTGGGTCTACGACTTCGTCCGCACGCTGCCGGGCGGCGTGCGCTGCGCGTTCCGCCTCCGTCCGGGGCTCGCCGACCTGGCCGGCGCGGCGCTGCCGGCCGGAGGGGACCTCGCGTTCGACACCGGCGGGCCGGCGATCGTGTCGTCCATGCCGTCGGCCGGCGAGACGATCGACGCCGAGCAGGCGCTGCTGCTGCGGCTCGACGCCGAGCCGACCGCGGATTCGGTCGCGCGCCACGCCTCGTTCTCGATCGACGGCGTCGCGGAGCGGATCGACGTGCGCGTCGTGGAGGGCGCCGAGCGCGCGCAGATCGTCGAGCGCTTCGCCAGCGGCGACGAGGACGACGTCGAGCTCGTGCTCGCCGCCCGGCGCCGCTTCCCGGACGGCGCCGGCGTGCGGCTCGTCTGGGGGGCCGGCATCGCGACCGCGGGCGGCGCGGCGACGAGCGAGGACCAGACCCTCGAGTTCACCGTGCGCGCCGCGTTCACCGCGGAGATGCGCTGCCAGCGGGAGAGCGCGCGCACCGACTGCATCCCGCTGACGCCGATCGTCCTGCGCTTCAGCGCGCCGGTGCCGTGGGCGGATGCGAGCCGCGTCACGCTGACCGCGCCGGAGGGCAGGAGCTTCGCGCCGGTGCCGCCGGACGGCGCCGAGCAGGCCGTGTCCCAGGTCGTGTTCCGCGGCCCGTTCCCCGCGCGGACGACGCTGCGCCTCGCGGTGCCGGGCGATCTGAAGGACGACGCCGGCCGGACGCTCGCGAACGCGTCCGAGCTCCGGGATCTGCCGGTGGTGCTCGGCGCCGACCCGCCGCTCGCGAAGTTCGCCTCGCGCTTCGCCATCGTCGAGCTCGCCGCGGACCCGGCGCTGCCGGTGACCATCCGCAGCCTGGGGACGAGGGTGACGACGCGCGAGCTGCACCTCGCGGCGAGCGGCGGACGCGGCAGCGCGGCCGACGCGCGTCCCGCCGCCACGGTGCGCGGCGAGATGCTGTACGTCGGCGCCGAGCGCTCGGCGGAGATCCTCGGCTGGCTGCGCAAGGTCGGCGCCGCGCGCCGCGACCGGTCGGTGTTCGGCGAGCCGCGCGGCGTCCCGGCGGGCGGCCGCGTCGAATCGCTCGCGCTGCCCGAGCTGTCCGGCGAGGAGCTGCAGGTGGTCGGCATCCCGCTGCCCGCGCCCGGCCTGTACGTCGTCGAGATCGAGAGCCAGCGCCTCGGCGAGGCCTTGCTCGACGGGCCGAAGCCGCTCTACGTGCCGGCCGCGGCGCTGGTCACCGACATGGCGGTGCACCTCGAGTGGAGCAGCCGGGGTTCACTCGTCTGGGTGACGCGGCTGTCGAACGGACGTCCGGTCGCCGGCGCGCAGGTCGCGGTGCACGACTGCGGCGGGCGCGTGCTCGCGAAGGCGGAAACCGACGGGCAGGGCGTCGCGCGCGTCGCCGGCCTGCCGGACCGCGACGCCGTGCCGCTCTGCCGGTCGAGCAACGACGACTCCGACGAGCACCACGACTACCGCGCGTCGCGCTCGCTGTCGGACCTCGACGGCGGCCTGTTCGTCACGGCGCGCGAGGGCGACGACCTGAGCTTCGTGCACTCGAGCTGGGACCTCGGCATCGAGCCCTACCGCTTCGACCTTCCCGAGGAGCCGTGGAACGGTCCGTTCGTCGCGCACGCGGTGCTCGACCGCCCGCTGCTCCGCGCCGGCGAGACGGTGCACATGAAGCACCTGTTCCGCGAGCAGACGCTGCAGGGCTTCGCCGTGGTCGACGCCGCCGCGAGCCCGCAGCGCCTTTCGATCCGCCACCTCGGCAGCGACACGCGCCACGAGCTGCCGCTCGCCTGGCGCGCGGACGGCAGCGCCGTCACCGACTGGCCGATCCCGAAGGAGGCGAAGCTCGGCCTCTACGAGGTCTACTACGTGCGCGAGGCCGCGCCGGCGCCGGCCGCGTCGCCGGAGCCGTCGCCGACGCCGCCCGCGCCCTACGTCCGGCTCGGCGCTCCGCCGACGACGTACGACCGCGAGTGGCTCGCCGGCACCTTCCGCGTCGCGGAGTTCCGCGTGCCGCTCGCGCGCGGCGTCGTCAAGCTGCCGGCGGAGCCGCAGGTCGCCGCGCCCGCGGTGCACGCGGACCTCGCCGTGCAGTACCTCGCCGGCGGCGGCGCGGCCGACCTGCCGGTCGTGCTGCGCAGCCAGATCGAGCCGGACGAGGTCCGCGTCAAGGGGCACGCCGACTCGTCGTTCGCGAACGGGCCGGTGAAGGTCGGCATCCGCCGCGAAGGCGACGGCGCCGACGAGCCGGAGGCCCGGCGCACGGACGGCACGATCCACTCCCGCGAGGAGCTGCGCCTCGACGCGGCCGGCACCGCGCGCGCGACGATCGCCGGCCTGCCGGCGGTCGAGCAGCCGAAGCGCCTGCGCGCGGAGCTCGAGTTCCGCGACCCGAACGGCGAGGTGCAGACGGCGGTCGCGACGGTGCCGCTGTGGCCGGCGCGCGTCGTCGCGGGCGTCGAGGCGAGCGTGCGCGACACGCGCGCGCCGCGCCTCGTCGCGCGCGCTCTCGTCCTCGACCCGCACATGCAGCCCGCGCCGCGCGTGCGCGTGCAGGTCGAGGCCTTCGAGCGCCGCAACTACACCGTGCGCAAGCGCCTCGTCGGCGGCTTCTACGGCTACGACTACGTCGAGGACACGCGCCCGCT
>JBFMAS010000685.1:0-9990 GCA_040755575.1 Thermodesulfobacteriota bacterium | reverse complement strand
CGCCGGCCGCTCCTCGCCTTCGTCCGCCGCGAGGCGGTCGCGCTCGTCGTTGCGGGCGTCGTCGCGGCGGGGCTCGCCGCGCCGCTCGCCTGGCGCTACCTCGACGCCGCCGCCGAGGTCGGGCTGCGCGCGTACGACGTCGAGCGCCTGCCGCGCATCGCGAGCTGGCTGCTCCTCGGACCCGGCAACCTCCTCTACGGCTGGATCGACCATCTGCCGCGCTTCGCGTCGTGGTCGCGCCCGATGCACCACAACGGCGTCGGCTTCGTCACGCTGCTGCTCGCCGCCGTCGGGCTGTTCGCCGCGAGGCGCAGGCCCGCGGTGCTGCTGCTCGTCGCGGCGACGCTGACGGTGCTGGTCGCGACGCTGCGCCTGCCGAACGACGCGAGCCTGTGGGCCGTCACGCGCCTCGTCGTGCCGGGCGGCACGGCGATCCGCGCCGTCGCGCGCGTCGGCGCGCTCCTGCTCTTCCCCGTCGCGGCGGGCCTGGCGCTGTTCTTCGAGTCGCGCCGCGGCAGACGTCCGGTCTGGCTGCTCGCCGTGCTCGCCGTCGTGGTCTTCGCCGAGCAGATCAACGTCTCCCACGGCTACGACAAGCGCTTCGCGGAGTGGAAGATCGAGCGCATCGCGGCGGCGATCGACCCGCGCTGCGAGGCGTTCTTCGCGGTCGCGACCGGCGTCGCGTCCGACCACGAGCTGCAGGACGACGCGATGTGGGCTGCGCTCGCGAGCGGGGTGCCGACCGTCAACGGACGCTCGGGCGCCGTGCCGCCGGGCTGGCAGCTCGAGCGCGCGTGGGTCGCGAGCGAGCGCGACCGCGCGCGCCTCGAGGCGAGCCTCGACGCCTGGCTCGCACGGCACGGCGTCGCCCGTGAGCGCGTCTGCCGCATCGAGATCGACCGCCGCGGCGAGACGGCGGCGTGGGCGTCACTCCAGCGCGGCGAGGACGAACAGCGGTGAGCCGTACTCGACCGGCGCGCCGTTCTGCGCCTCGACGCTGACGATGCGCCCCGGCGTCTCGGCGTGGATCTCGTTCATCATCTTCATCGCCTCGATGATGCACAGGACCTGGCCGGGCTGCACGACGTCGCCCTCGCCGACGAACGGCGGCGCATCGGGCGCGGGCGCGCGGTAGAAGGTGCCGACCATCGGCGAGGTGACGACGAGCTCGCCGGGCGCGAGGGCCGGCTGCCCGTCGCCGTCGCCGGCGACCGGGGTGCCGTCTCGCGGCGCGGACGACGCCGACGTCGCGCTCTCCTCGTCGTAGGCCGGCGGCTCGGCGTCGCCCGCGTCGGCGCCGCGCGTACGCGGTGCCGCGCCGCGCACGAGCCGGATCTTGCCCGAGCGGTCCTCGACCTCGAGCTCGGTCAGCCCGGCCTCCTCCATCAGGCGGACCAGCTTGCGGATCTCGTCGACGTCCATGCGTGCCGGGCCGCGCGGCGGCTCAGTGCTTCGCCGGGCCGCCGGCCGCGAGCGCCGCGGCGGCACGCAGGCCGAGCAGGTAGCTGTCGACGCCGAAGCCGGAGATCTGCCCGGCGGCGATGCCCGCGATGAGCGACCTGTGCCGGAAGGGCTCCCGCCGGTGGACGTTGCTCAGGTGCACCTCGACCACCGGCACGCCGGACGCGGCGAGCGCGTCGCGCAGCGCGACGCTGGTGTGCGTGTAGCCCGCCGCGTTGACGACGATCGCACCGATCCGCCCGCGCGCCGACTGGATGCGGTCGATGAGCTCGCCCTCGTGGTTCGACTGGAAGGTCTCGAGGTGGACCCCGAGCTCGGCGGCGAGGTTCGACAGGCGCCGGTCGATCTCGGCGAGCGTCGTGCGGCCGTAGATCTCCGGCTCGCGCTCGCCGAGGAGGTTCAGGCTCGGCCCGTGCAACACGAGGACGCTCGACACGCGGCCGATGGTAGCACGCGGGACGCGGTTTGCCTCGCGCGGCCTGCTGCCCTAGCCTCGCCGCCGATGCCGCTCTTGCGCAAGGTCCTCGGGGTGAAGATCGTCCTGTCGCTGCTGCTCTGGGTGCTGCCTTTGCTGTTCCTGCCCGCGGGGCTGTTCCCCGAGATCGGCATCCCGACCTGGACGCCGGCCGCGACGATCTTCGTTCGCCTGCTCGGCGCGGCCTACCTCGCGATCGTCGTGATCGAGGCGTGGAGCTGGACGTCGCCGCAGCGCCACCCCTCGGGCGTCGTCGCCGGCCTCGTGTCGAGCGCCGGGGCGAGCGTCGTGCTCTGGCACTACGTGTTCTACGGCGAGCTCTACAACTGGGAGGTGCTCGGCAAGCTGCTCATCACGAGCTGGCTCGTCCTGCACCTGCTGTTCACGATCGCGCTCGCGTTCCTCGCCGTCCCGCTGCTGCGCGCGGCCGAGAGCGCGCCCGCGCGCCCGACGGCGCCGTAGCACCTGAAGCGCAATGGGCGCGGGCCTCGCGGCCCGCGCCCTTCGTCCCTCAGCCGGAGCGCCTCACGGCGTCGGCGTCGGCGGTACCGGCGTCGGCAGGTCCATCACCATCGCCGTGCCGACCGCGCCGCGCGAGTCCACCACCACGATGGTGAACGAGCCCGGCGAGGTCTTGGTGTAGGTGAACGTGCCGCCCGCGGACGGGATGGTCGTCGGCATCGCCGTGCCGCCGCTCGCGTTGACCATGTACGGCGCCACGCCGCCCGTCACCGCGAACACCTGCACCCCGCCGACCGCCAGCGAGGCGTTCGACGGCACCACCACCGGCGGGCCCGGCGTCGGCGTCGGCGCCGGCGTCTGGGTGGGCGGCGGCGGAGGCGGCGTGGGCTGCACCTCCGGACCCGGGAAGGTGAACGCCACGTTGGTCATGATCGACGTGCCGTTGACCCGAGCCTGCACGCTGCCCGAGCCGAACGCCAGGCTCGACGGGTAGATCAGGCAGGTGATGGCCGTGCCGGGCTGCGGCGAGATGTCGATGCTGGTGTCGCGCTCGTACGGCTCGATGTTGCACGGCGGCAAGCCGTTGGTGAACGAGGGGCTCGCGATGGTCGCCGTGTTCGGCTGCACCGGCCCCCAGTCGACCTGGATGCCGTCGTTCACCGGGTTCCCGTTGGCGTCCGTGACGAGCGCGGCGATGACCGTCACGAACGTCCCGTCGTTGTTGTCGCCGAACGCGTTGGCCTTGATCAGGGCGGCCGTGACGCGCGCCGGCGGACCCGGCTGCTCGGTGCGCTGCGAGGTGATCGGCACCACGCCCTGGCCGGACGCGCCGACCGTCTGCGCGTTGATGGTCAGGAACTGCGGCGGCGTGCCGCCCGGCACGTTGAGCACCGTCGCGGCCTGGCCGTTCCCATCGGTCACCGCCGTCAGGTTCGACAGCGTCGGCACGTTCGCCGGCGGCTCCTCGGGCTGGCCCTCGATCGTGAACACCACGTTGAGCCCGGCGATCGGGTTCAGGTTCTGGTCGAAAACCGTCGCGGTCACGTTCGCCGTGCCGCCGTCGATGCCGTTGACCGTCGGCGGCACCGCCCGGACCACGACCGTGGACGCCGTCTGCGGCGTCGCCGACGGCACCGGCGTGCCGCCGCCGCCGCTCGGCGACGGCGCCGGTCCGACCGTGACCTCCGCGGTCACGATCTGGCCCGACTGGTCGTTGCAGACGATGGTGAAGGTGGTCGACGTCAGCACGTCGCCGGCGGTGAACGTGGTCGTCCCGCCGCTGTTCAGGATGGTGGTCGGGGTCAGCGTGCCGCCGCTCGGCGTGCACGTGTAGGGCGGCACGCCGCCCGTCAGCGCGAACACCTGCGACTGGCCGGTGACGAGCGTCACCGAGTCCGGCATGATCGTCAGCTCGGTGAACTCGACGTTCACCGTCGCCGTGACGGCGTTGCCCGCCGCGTCGACGATGCTGAAGGCGTGCGTGCCCATCAGCGCGCCGCCGCCGCGCCCGGTCAGCGTGTAGCGGATCACGACCGGGAACAGACCGTCGTCGAGCAGCTCCGCGATGCCGAGGCTGCTGGCCTCGTTCTGCAGCAGGTAGGGTGGATCCGGGTCGAGGAACGGCTGGCCGCCGATCACCAGGAACTCGATCACCGTGCCGGGCGCCGGGTCGATCACGGTGATCTCCTGCGGCAGCACCTGCAGGTCGCCGGAGATGAAGCCGACGTCCTCGAGCTGCAGGAAGATGACGCCGCCCAGGTGGAAGTTCGGCGGTGCGGTCGCCTGGATGGCGAGCCGTCCCGGCGTGCCGCCGGCGCGCGCCGTGATCGGCGCGAAGCCGTTGCCGTCGGTGACCGAGAAGCCGGTCGGAAGCTCGCCCTCGAGCGGCGGCGGCGAGCCCTCGAACGTGACGTCGGGGAAGGACGCCGCGAAGTCGATCCGCACGCCGCCGATCGGGTCGCCGAGCGGGGCGAGGAGCTGGGCCACGACCGTGACCTCGTCGGCGTTGTTGGCGTCGATGCTGAAGCGGTCGAGCCCGAGCACCAGCGTGCCGGAGTTGCTCGACGTGCCCGCCTTGTTGAGAACGAACTGCGGGCCCCTCGGTGCCGGGCCGCCCCCGGTGCCGCTGCCGCCGCAGTTGGTGAGGCCGGCTGCGAGCGCACCGGCCAGCAGCACGACGACGAAAGACGCGACCTTCCTCATGACCCTACCTCCACAACGACAGCCCCCGGCCGCTCGTCGATCAGTCCGTCACGTTGATCGTGTAGCCGATCTCGTTGGTCTCGTAGTTGGTGCCCTGGTCCGACTGTCCGCGCGCGACGATGAACACGTTCATCACGTACGGCGTCGAGGGCAGGCGGTTCACGTTCTGGTTGAGCTGCGCGATGATCGGCTCGGGCACGATGTTGCCCAGCAGCGACACGAACACCACGTTCGCCTGCCCGCTCGGCGTGTCGTTCTGGAACGACGTCGGCGGGATCGAGGCGCCGAGGCTGACCGACCACGGGCCGACCTCGATCGCCGCGCCCGGGATGTCATAGCGCAGCGAAACCTCGGTCACGTTGATGAACTGGCTCGACAGGTTGTTGATGAGCTGCAGCCAGCCGCCGCACGGGTCGCCGAACGGGTCGTTCTCGTCCGGGAAGAACCGCGTCGTGCTCAGCGAGATGCTCGCGGCGTTGTCCGCGATCGCGCCGTCGACCGTGACCGGCTCCGTGCAGGTGATCTGATCGGGCTGGATCGAGGCCTGCGCCTGGAACGTCCCGCCCGCACGGAACACGATGCCCTGGTCGTTGTTGTTCCCGCTGCCACCACACCCCGCCACCAGAACGGCCGACACGAGAGCCAGCCCGCCCCACCACGTCCTCGTCGCCATCACCCCACCTCCAGCTTGCCGCCCGCTCGTCGCGCGGGCGTATCTCCCATGCGCCGGCGCGCTCAGGCGCGCTCGAGCGCCGACTGCAGCTCCTCCGTGGACAACCTCTCGAACCGCGTGCGGCCGAGATCCTCGAGACATACGAACTTCACCCTTCCCTGGCTGCGCTTCTTGTCCGCCTCGACGGCGAGGGCCAGCGCCGCGCGGCTCAGATCGTCTGGTATGTCGGTCGGCAGGCCATAAAGCGTAAGCAACGCGAGCACCCGGTCGGCGACCTGCTGCCGGAGCAGCCCCCGCTCCACCGACAGGCGCAGCGCGAACCCCATCCCGATCGCGACCGCCTCGCCGTGTAGAAAGCTCCTGTACTCGGTGAGCGTCTCGATCGCGTGCCCGACCGTGTGGCCGAAGTTCAGGATCGCGCGGTAGTCGCTCTCCGTCTCGTCCTCCGACACCACCAGCGCCTTGAGCTGCGCGCAGGCATAGACCAGGTGCTGGATCGCGTCCGGGTCGAGCGTGAGCACGCGCGCGTGCTCCTTCTCGAGGAAGCCGATCACCTCGGGCGACAGGATGGCGCCCGCCTTGATGACCTCCGCGAGCCCGGCGCGGAGCTGCCGCGGCGGCAGCGTCGCGAGCACGGCCGTGTCGGCCAGCACGAGCCGCGGGTGCTTGAAGGCACCGATCAGGTTCTTGCCGGCCGCGAGGTCGACGCCGGTCTTGCCGCCGATCGCGGAGTCGATCTGCGCGACGAGCGTCGTCGGCACCTGGACGAGGTCGATGCCGCGGAGGTAGGTCGCCGCGGCGAAGCCGGTCAGGTCGCCGACCACCCCGCCGCCGAGCGCGAGCAGCACCGAGCCGCGCTCGAGCCGCGCCTCGACGAGCTTCTCGTAGACGAAGGCGAGCCAGGCGAGGTTCTTGTGCTCCTCGCCGTCCGGGATCTGGATCGTCACCGCGTCGAAGCCGGCCTTCTGCAGCGCCGCGCGCACGCGCTCGCCGTAGAGGCCGTCGACGACGGGGTTGGTGACGATCGCGACGCGCTCGCCGAGGCCGAGCGCCCGCATGCGCTCGCCGAGGCTCGGCAGCAGGTTCTGCCCGACGTGGATCGCGTACGAGCGCTCGCCGAGCTGGACCGTCACCTGCTGCCCCTGCTGCACCTGCTGCGCGGCCGCCACGCTCAGCTCTCCCCGCCCGCGGCGCGCGCCCGGTCCGCGGACTCCGCCCGCTCGAGCTCGGCGACGATCGCGTCGACCACCTGCTCGACGGTCAGCGAGGACGTGTCGAGCTGGAACGGCACGCGCGCGTACGAGCCCGCCCGCGCCTCGAGCAGCTCGCGGATGCGACCGGTCAAGCTCGCGTGCCCGTGCAGCAGCGGCCGCTCGGCGACGGTCGCCCGGATGCGGCGCGCGATGGCGCGCGGCGACGCCGTCAGGCAGACGAGCAGGCTCCCCTCGCGCAGCGCGGCGAAGCTTGCATCGTCGAGCAGCGTCCCGCCGCCCGTCGAGACGACGGCGTCGGCAGGCGCCGCGCACGCCTCGCGCACCGCACGCCGCTCCCGCTCGCGGAAGCTCGCCTCCCCCTCGCTCGCGAAGATCTCGCGCACCGAGCGCCCCGCGGCACGCTCGATGAGCGCGTCGGTGTCGATCAGCTCGCGGCCGAGGCGCGCGGCGAGCCGCCGGCCCACGGCGGTCTTGCCGGTGCCCATGAACCCGGTCAGCACGACGCGCATCCGGCTGCCTCAAGCGTCGCGCACCTGCTCGAGGTAGCCCGCGTGGTTGCGCCGGATCTCGCGCAGGGAGTCGCCACCGAACTTCTCGAGAAAGGAGCGCGCGACCTCGAAGGCGACCACCGCCTCCGCGATCACCGCCGCGGCGGGGATCGCCATGACGTCGGAGCGCTCGATGTTTCCCTTGGTCTCCTCCTTGGTGTGCAGGTCCACCGAGGAGAGCGGCTTCATCAGCGTCGACAGCGGCTTGAACGCGACCCGCACGACGAGCGGCGAGCCGTTCGACATGCCGCCCTCGGTGCCGCCGGCGTAGTTGGTCTCGCGCTTGAAGCCGCCGTCCCAGGCGATCTCGTCCTGCGCCTGCGAGCCGCGGCGGCGCGCCGCCTCGAAGCCGAGCCCGATCTCGACGCCCTTCGCGGCCTGCAGCGAGAGCAGCGCGCCCGCGAGGCGGCCGTCGAGCTTGCGGTCCCAGTGCACGTGGCTGCCGAGCCCGGGCGGCAAGCCGGTGGCGACCACCTCGACGATGCCGCCCAGCGTGTCGCCCGCGCGCTTGCACTCGTCGACCAGCGTGACGATCTCACGCTCGGCCTCCGGGTCCGCGACGCGGACCTCGCTCTGCTCCGCGGCGGCGAAGATCTCCTCCGGCGCGAGGCCGTCGTGCTTCGCCTTGATCGGCCCGACCTCGCTCACCCAGCCGCGCACCTCGATGCCGAACTCGCGCAGCAGGCACTTCGCGAGCGCGCCGACGGCGACCCGCATGGTCGTCTCGCGCGCGCTCGCGCGCTCGAGGACGTCGCGGACGTCGCGGCGGTCGTACTTGAGCGCGCCCGTGAGGTCCGCGTGCCCGGGGCGCGGCCGGGTCACGACGTACTTCGGGTCGCGATCCTCGGCGTGCGGCGACATCTTGCTGGTCCAGTTCGCCCAGTCCCGGTTCTCGACCACCAGGGTGATGGGCGAGCCGAGGGATTCGCCGAAGCGGATCCCCGAGCGCAACTGGACCTCGTCACGCTCGATCTTCATCCGCCCGCCGCGCCCGTAGCCCTTCTGGCGCCGCGCCAGGTCGTGGTTGATGGTCTCCGCGGTGACCGGCACGCCGGCCGGAAAGCCTTCGACGATGGCGGTCAGGGCCGGCCCATGGGATTCGCCCGCGGTGAAGAATCTCAGCATGGCAGACTACTAGCGGATTCATGCCGGCCTTGCCCGGGAGGCAGTCCCTCACTGGGTCACGACCACCGGTGCCGTGGTGCTCGCCACGGGCTCGAGCGGATAGGCCGTGCGGTCGCGCCGGTCCCAGAGCTCCGCCGCGGTCGGCAGGGCGGCCGGGGTGTCCTTCCGCCAGACGATCTTCGGCGTGATGAAGACCAGCAGCTCCTGGCGGTTGTCGCGCAGCAGGTTGTTCTTGAACAGCCAGCCGAGCACCGGCACCGTGCGCAGGTACGGGACGCCCGACTCGGCGGTGTTCGCGCGCTGCCGGTAGACGCCGCCGATCACGACCGTCTCGCCCTCGCGCACCAGCACCTGCGACGTCGCCTGGCGGCTGATCTCGTTCGGGATGTCGTCGGTCGTGATGTTGCTCGGCACGCTCGACTTCACGAACAGCTGCATCAGCACGTAGCCGTCCGACGACACCTGCGGCGTGACGCGCAGGATGATGCCGGTGTCGATCGCCTGCGTCGCCGTCACCTGCCCGCCCGCGACGCCGCCCGGTCCCGTGTTGATGACCGTGCCCGTCGACGGCAGGCGGACGCGCAGGATCTCGAGGCTCTGGATCACCGCCTCGGCGTTGTTCAGGGTGATCACCTTCGGCCGCGAGATGACCTTGCCCTTGCCCGCCTGCTCGAGCGCGGTCAGCTCGGCGTCGATCGTCGTGCTGCCCGACAGCGAGCCCAGCACGAGGCCGAGCGTGCTGCCGGCGCCCGGCACCACCTGCGAGGCCGGGAAGTCGAACATCACCGGCAGCGGGTTCTCGGGATCCTGCTGGTTCGGCCCGGATCCGCCGACGCCGACCCGGCCCGGGAAGTTGCGCCCGGTCGGGTTGCCGGTCTCCGGGCTCGCGACGTAGCGCGCACCCCAGCGGATGCCGAGGTCGCGGTCGAGGTTGGTGTCGGCCTCGAAGATCAGGCCCTGGATCGCGACCTGCGGCGTCTGCACGTCGAGCTGGCGAACGAGCTCGCGCGCGTTGCGGATGCCGTCCTCGACGTCGCGCACGATGAGCGTGTTGGTCGCCTCGTTGACCTGCACGAGCCCGCGCGAGGACAGGAGCCCGCGGCGCTGGCTCGCGGTGTCGCCGATCGCGTTGTTGGCAACGATCGCGTCGGTCGCCGAGGCGGCCGCCGCCGACTGCGTCCCGCTGCCGCCGAGGAGCCGCGCGAGCTCCGCGGCCTTGACGTAGTTGATGCGGATGTACTCGGTGCGCAGCGGCTCGAGCTCGACGCCGGCCTGACGCGCGGCGAGCCGCGCCCGGCGCTCCTCCTCGAGACGCTTCGCCGTCGAGACGGTGATCACGTCGTCGTACTGCACCATCTCGAGGCCGGTCGACTTGAGCAGGATGTCGAGCGCCTGGTCCCAGGGGACGTCGTAGAGGACGATCGTCACCTGCCCCTTGACGTCGTCGGTCGCGACGATGTTGCGGTGCGCGACGTCGGCGATGATGCGCAGGACGTTCAGGATGTCGGCGTCCTTGAACTCGAGCGAGATGCGCCGGCCCGTATACCGCTTGCGGACGCTGCTCTCGTCGAGGGCGGCGCTCTCGGACGTCACCACGACCGGCCTGCCCGGGGTCCCGAGAGCCGGATCGCTGGGCGCCGGCGGGGCCGCAAGCGTCGAGCGAATGCCTTGATCCGCAGGCGGAGCCGGCTCGACGTGGGGCACCGGCGGCTCCGGTGGCGCGTCGCGCACCACGGGCAGCGCGGCGACCTCCGAGCCGGGCGCGACGCCGCCGCCGTCGCCGGGCGACGCGCTGGCCTCCGCCATCGCGACCGCAGGCGGCGTGCTTCC
>JBFMAS010000684.1:0-5070 GCA_040755575.1 Thermodesulfobacteriota bacterium | reverse complement strand
CACCACGAGAGACAGAGCGAGGAGCGTGGTCGCCGTCGCGAGCGCAAAAGGCTCGCTCCTGCGGCGAAGCGGATCGTTCTTCATGCGGTCCTCCTTCCGCTGGATGCCCTCTATCGAACGGTCGGCGCGTCGCGGTCAACGCGGTACGCACCTCGCGCGGCCCACGGCGACGTACCGGTCCGCCGACTTGCGGCCCGTCGCGGCGCGAAATAAGACTCTCCGGCTCGACTGGGATCGCGCCCGTGCGCGGAGCCAAGCCTCCGTCACGGCTCGCCAACCTCGCCGCGTGCCGCGTGCGAACGACGCTTTCCGATGACCAAACAAGAGCAGCTCGCAGAACTCGAACGCCGCAACCGCGAGGCCCTTCTCGGGGGCGGTGAGAAGCGGATCGCCAAGCAGCACGAGGGAGGCCGCCTCACCGCGCGGGAGCGTTGCGAGCAGCTCCTCGACCCGGGCAGCTTCGTCGAGATGGACCGCCTGAAGGTCCACCGCTGCAACGACTTCGGCGCCGACAAGCAGCGCATCCCGGGCGACGGCGTGGTCACCGGCTACGGCACGATCGACGGCCGCACCGTCTTCGTCTTCTCGCAGGACTTCACCGTCTTCGGCGGCAGCCTGTCCGGCGCCTACGCCGAGAAGGTCTGCAAGGTGATGGACCTGGCGATGAAGAACGGCTGCCCGATGATCGGCATCAACGACGGCGCCGGGGCGCGCATCCAGGAGGGCGTGGTCAGCCTCGCCGGCTACGCCGACATCTTTCAGCGCAACGTGATGTCCTCGGGCGTGATCCCGCAGATCTCGGCGATCATGGGCCCGTGCGCCGGCGGCGCCGTCTACTCGCCGGTGATGACCGACTTCGTCTTCATGGTGCAGAAGACGTCCTACATGGCGATCACCGGCCCGGACGTCATCAAGGCGACGACGCACGAGGAGGTGACGCTCGAGGACCTCGGCGGCGCAGCCGTGCACAACGAGCGTTCGGGCGTCGCGCACTTCGCGGCGGCGAACGACCTCGAGTGCCTCGCGATGATGCGCGAGCTGCTGTCGTTCCTGCCGTCGAACAACCTCGACGACCCGCCGATCAAGCCGACCGCGGACCCGCCCGACCGGCGCGAGGCGTCGCTCGCCGACCTCATCCCGGAGAGCCCGAACAAGCCCTACGACATGCACCGGCTGATCGAGGGCGTGGTCGACGACGGCTACTTCTTCGAGGTGCACCGCGACTTCGCGCGCAACGTCATCGTCGGCTTCGCGCGCATGGGCGGCATGCCGGTGGGCATCGTCGCGAACCAGCCGGACGTGCTCGCGGGCGTGCTCGACCTGCTGTCCTCGGTCAAGGCGGCGCGCTTCGTCCGCTTCTGCGACTGCTTCAACATCCCGATCATCACCTTCGTCGACGTGCCGGGCTTCCTGCCCGGGACCGACCAGGAGTACCGCGGCATCATCCGCCACGGCGCCAAGCTGCTGTACGCGTTCTGCGAGGCGACGGTACCGAAGATCACCATCATCACGCGCAAGGGCTACGGCGGCGCGTACGTCGTCATGTCGTCGAAGCACATCCGCGGCGACTTCAACTTCGCCTATCCCACCGCCGAGATCGCGGTCATGGGGCCCGACGGCGCGGTCAGCATCATCTTCCGCAACGACCTCGCCAAGGCGAAGGATCCGGTCGCCGAGAAAGCGCGGCTCGTCGCCGACTACCGGGAGAAGTTCGCCAACCCGTACAAGGCTGCGGAGCTCGGCTACATCGACGAGGTGATCCGCCCGGAGGATACCCGACCGATCGTGATCCGCAGCCTCAAGGTTCTGCGCACCAAGCGCGACAAGAACCCGCCGAAGAAGCACGGGAACATCCCGCTGTGAGCGCCGCGGTGCGACAGCAGCGAGAGGCCCGAATGTTCAGGCGCGTGCTGATCGCGAACCGCGGCGAGATCGCGGTGCGCGTGATCCGCGCCTGCCGCGACCTCGGCGTCGAGACGGTCGCGGTGTACTCCGACGCCGACCGCACCGCGCTGCACGTGCGGCTCGCCGACTACGCGGTGCACA
The DNA here is from genome assembly GCA_040755575.1 of Thermodesulfobacteriota bacterium. Classification (GTDB taxonomy): domain Bacteria; phylum Desulfobacterota; class Binatia; order UBA12015; family UBA12015; genus DATCMB01. Next base: position 3,024 of record JBFMAS010000684.1, on the reverse strand, counting down.
TCGGCCCGGCGCCCGCGCTGGAGAGCTACCTCGTCAAGGAGAAGATCCTCGAAGCGGCGAAGCGGACCGGCGCCGAGGCGGTGCACCCCGGCTACGGCTTCCTCGCCGAGAACACGGACTTCTCCGCCATGCTCGAGGAGGCGGGCATCGTCTTCATCGGCCCGCCGGCGTCGGCCATCGCGGCGATGGGCGACAAGGTGGCGGCCCGCCAGGCGATGGAGAAGGCCAAGGTACCGTGCGTCCCCGGCTCGCCCGACGTCATCGAGGACGACGCCGAGGTGGTGCGCGTCGCGAAGCAGATCGGCCTGCCGGTCATGATCAAGGCGTCGGCGGGCGGCGGCGGCAAGGGCATGCGCCTCGTGCACCGCGAGGAGGACCTCGCGGGCGCCGTGCGCGGCGTGCGGAGCGAGGCCAAGTCGTCGTTCGGCGACGACCGGCTCTACGTCGAGAAGTTCGTCGAGCGCCCGCGCCACATCGAGGTGCAGGTGATGGCCGATCAGCACGGCAACACCGTGCACGTCTTCGAGCGCGAGTGCACCCTGCAGCGCCGCAACCAGAAGGTGGTCGAGGAGTCGCCCTCGCCGGTGCTGCGCGACGACGTCCGCCAGAAGATGGGCATGATCGCCGTGCGCGCCGCGGAGGCGGTCGGCTACGTCGGCGCGGGCACGGTCGAGTTCCTGGTCGACCCCAAGCAGAACTTCTACTTCCTCGAGATGAACACCCGCATCCAGGTCGAGCACCCGATCACCGAGGAGGTGACCAGGACCGACCTCGTACGCGCCCAGATCGAGATCGCGGCCGGGTTCCCCCTGCCGTGGAAGCAGGAGGACATCCGCCAGCACGGCCACGCGATCGAGTGCCGCGTCTACGCGGAGGACCCGTTCAACAAGTTCCTCCCCTCACCGGGCAAGATCGAGCTTCTGCGCGTGCCGAACGGCCCGGGCATCCGCGACGACGGCGGCGTCTACGAGGGCGCGGCGGTGTCGCGCTTCTACGACCCGATGATCTCGAAGCTCGTCGCCTGGGGCCCGGACCGCGCGACCGCGATCGCGCGCATGAAGCGCGCGCTCGCCGAGTACCAGGTGCGCGGCCTGACGACCAACCTCGCCTTCCACCGCTGGGTGCTCGACCACGCCGCGTTCCTCGCCGGCGACTTCGACACGGGCTTCATCGACCGCGAGTGGCGGCCCGAGGAGGCGCGTCCGGAGGTCGGGGAGGAGGAGCGCGCGCTGCTGCTCGCCGCGGCGGCGCTCGCCGAGACCGAGGCGAGCGTCGCGGCGACCGCGGGCGGGCTCGGCGGCGCGGCCGGCGGCTCGGCGTCGGCGAACGGCCGGGGTGTCGTCGATCGCTGGGTCACGGTGGCACGACGCGAGGCGACGCATGGCTGAGCGCGCGAAGCTGCCGCCTGCGTCGTACGTCGCGGAGCTCGCCGGCGTCGAGGAGCCGGTCGCGGTCGATGTCGCGACCACCGACGACGGACGCGTCAAGGTGACGGTCGGCGGCGCGCGCACGGTGGAGCTCGCCGCCGAGCGCGTCGGCCCGAACACCTACTCGGTGATCGTCGACGGCCGCGTGCACGAGATCACGGTGGTGCGCCGCAAGGACGGCAGCGTCGTCTACGACGGGCTCAGCGAGCTCCAGCTCCAGCTCGTCGACCGCCGCCGCTACCGCGCCGGCGGGGCCGCAGGCGGCGCGGGCGGCCGCGAGGTCAAGGCCGTCATGCCCGGCAAGGTGGTCACCATCCTGGTCGCCGTCGGTGACGCCGTCGAGCGCGACCAGCCGCTGCTCGTCCTCGAGGCGATGAAGATGGAGAACGACGTCAAGTCGCCCCGCAAGGGCACCATCAAGGAGATCCACGTGGCGACGGGCCAGGCGGTGGAGACGGGCGAGCTGATGGTGACGCTGGAGTAGCGCGCCGCCGGCCCTTCGCCGTCTCCTCACATCAACCCTGCCCACGCCTCGCGCTCCTCGCGCGCCGGATCCTCCACCATCCGCGACTCCGCGTCGAGCACCATCGTCGCCCGACGCTTGACGTCGTAGGCCGGCCACGGGCCGAAGCCGGCCGCGGCCGGCACGCCGTCGCGCGCGAACGCGAGCCAGGCGTCCATGACGTGCTGCGAGAGCCTCTCGGCCGCGGGGCCGGTGCCGGAGAAGCGCTCCATGTGGGGCGCGCCGAGCGTGCCGAAGACGAACGGCAGCTCGATCGCATGGCAGGCGCCGAGCAGGCCGCCCGCCGCGGGCGACGGCCAGGCGAAGACGTACATGAACGTCGCCGGCTGGTGCGCGCTGTGCGCCTCGGCGTAACGGATCGCGGGGATGCGGAACAGGCGGTCGGACTCGACCGCGTCGAACAGCTGCCAGGGCGCAGCGCCCTCGCGCGCACGACGGTACACGTCGATCAGCGCCGCCGCTCCGTCGCCGCGGCCGAGGCGCGCGAGCCGCCGGCCGATGCGCTTTACGAGCGCCGCCTCGTCCATCCGGCGATGCTGCGGTGAGGCGAAGGTGAAGAGCCGCCACTCGTCGGCCGTCGTGCCGATGACCAGCGCGACGTCACGTGCCGCGCCCGCGCGGATCGCGTCGAGCGGATGCGCAGGCAGCGCCGCGCCGTCGACCAGCGGCGCGAAGGCGAGGAAGATCTCGCCCGTCAGCCGGCTCGTCACGCGCTGCCCGGCCTGCACGAGCTGCTCGACCGGCACGTCGCGCAGCCGCGCCGCATCGGCCACGCCGAGCCCGAGCTCCTCGAGAAGCGCATGCGCCGTCCGCGCGGCCGTGTCGCGGTCGAGAGTCGCCTGCGCGGCGCCGCTCTGCGCGATCGCGCGCCGCACGAGCCCGCGCGCCGCCGGGCACGCGACCAGCGTCGCCACCGACATCGCACCCGCCGACTCGCCGAAGATGGTCACGTTGCCGGGATCGCCGCCGAAGGCGGCGGCATTGTCGCGCACCCAGGCGAGCGCGGCGAGCTGATCGAGCAGCCCCGGGTCGTCCACCGCGCCCGGGACGTCCGCGCCGAGCGCGGGCAGGTGC
>JBFMAS010000683.1:0-5130 GCA_040755575.1 Thermodesulfobacteriota bacterium | reverse complement strand
CGACGTCTGGCAGGTCCGCTTCGCGGACCGTACCGTGCACGTCAAGCACTCACGCGGCATCGCCGACCTGGCGCTGCTCCTCGCGACCCGCGGCGAGTCCATTCACGTCGCCGACCTGATGAACGGCGTCGGAACCCCTCGCGAGCGTCCGGGCGCGGACCCGGTCCTCGACGACCGCGCGCTGGCCGACTACCGCGAGCGCCTCGCCGCGCTCGAGGCCGCGCTCGGCACGGCCGAGGCGGCGTGCGACGCCGAGCGCAGCGCCGCTCTCGACGAAGAGCGCGCCGCGCTGCTCAAGGAGCTGCGCGCGGCCACCGGGAAGGGCGGCAGGCGCCGGACGCTGCACGCTGCCGACGAGCGCGCGCGGAAGGCGGTGTCGAGCCGGCTGCGCGACGGCGTCGCGCGTCTGCGCGACGCCCACCCCGACCTCGGACGTCACCTCGACGAGAGCCTGGTGACCGGGACCTGGTGCTCCTACTCGCCGCGGCGGCCGATCCGCTGGAGTACCTGACGCTACTTGCGCGGCGCGAAGCTCTGCGACTGCTCGACCATGGTCTTCAGCGACGCGACCGAAGAGCGCAGATTGGTGAGCTTCAGGCTCGCGCGATCGTCCGGCTCGAGACGCGCTTCCTGGATCTCGGCGAGTCGCGCGACGGCGTTCTCGATCGCCGTCAAGCGCGTGCCGAGCACGGTCACGCAGCCTTCCAGCGTGCGTGCGAGCTGCGCGATCGCGCGTTCGAGCCTCTCGCCGCAGGCGTCCACGGCGCGAGCGAGCTTGACGGCGTCGTCCATCACGAACCTCCCGGAGCGACTTGGCGCGGCGATGGTACACGCGTGTCGGCCGCCAATCGAGGGGCTTTCTCGCATCGAGCGTGCGCCGTGCGAAGTGCCGCGGCGTGCGGATGGACGCGCCGGCGTCCCTTGATCGCGCCGGCCGTCGCGATACACGCTTCGTGGAAGGAGGATCCATGGTCGAACAGGCGAAGGCGACGGGGCAGGGAAGCCCCGACGATCCCGCCGTGCAGGCGGTGGCGGACCGCGCGCTCGCGCTCGTGTTCGACGGCGCGAAGCTCGGGCTCGGTACGGGGCGTGCCGCGTCGGCATTCATCACCAAGCTCGCCGCGCGCGTTCGCGAAGGGCTGCGCGTGGTCGGCGTACCGACGTCGGAGGCGTCGGCCGCGCAAGCACGGGAGCTCGGCATCCCGCTCGTCGAGCTCGACGAGGACACGGTGCTCGACATGACGGTCGACGGCGCCGACGAGGTGGCGCCGAACCTCGACCTGGTGAAGGGCTGGGGCGGGGCGCTGGTGCGCGAGCGCATCGTCGCCGCGGCATCGCAGCGTCAGGTGATCCTCGCCGGAGCCGAGAAGCTGGTACGGAACCTCGGGGAGCGCGGTCGCATCCCGGTCGAGGTGATCCCGATCGCCCGGGGCCTCGTCACCCGCCGGCTCAAGGAGCTCGGCGTGACGGTGACGCTGCGCAACGGCAGCGACGGCAGGCCGTTCGTCACCGACAACTCGAACCTGACGCTGCACTGCCGCCTCGACGCCCCGCTCGCGGACGGCGCCGCGGCGCGCGCTCTCGAGGCGCGCATCCTCGACATCGCGGGCGTGGTCGACACGGGGCTGTTCCTCGGTACCGCGGAGCGCGTCCTGATCGGTCACCCCGACGGCCGCGTCGACGAGCTCATGCGCGAGAGCCGTGGAACGCGAGGTGCAGCCCCATGAGCTGCGCCACCAGCACCGCCAGATAGATCTGCCCGACCAGCGTCTCGAGCGCCGTCATCGCGAGGGCCGGCGGCGTGAGCGCCGCGACGCCGCCGTAGGTCGTCGCGCACAGCGTCATGTAGCTGTGGAACAGCAGGTGCGAGAAGCCGAGCATGTGCGTCGCGTGCGCGTCGGTCGCGGTGGCGAGCAGCGGGATGCGCTGCGGCGGGTCACCGAGCGCGAAGGAGCCCGCACGCTGCAGCTCGAGGACGGTGTAGATCAGCGCCCAGTTGAGACCGAGCAGGAAGAAGACCGCGAGCGAGCCCTGCACCTTCTCGAGCGACACGCGCTCGATCTGCAGGACGTGCCACAGGATCTTCGAAATCTGGTAGGACACGCAGACGATGCCGACGACGCAGGCGAAGCGCAGCGCCTGGTCCGACGTCGTCGCGATCGCGACCCACAGCGCGAGCACCGTCGGGACCGCGAGCAGCAGGGCGCGTCCTCGCGACGTCGCCTCGAGCGACAGCGCCGCCGCCATCAGCGTCCCGGTGATGAACAGGCCCATCACGGCGACGCCCGCCGGTCCATCGATCACAAAGGGGTAGACCAGGAAGACCAGGAGCTGCACCCCGAGCAGCGCCGAGTAGCGCAGCCGCACCCAGGCGAGCGGCGAGACGTGGACCACGCGTCTTGGCATGCGTGCGCCCTAGCACAGAGCAGGCGCCGACGCGGAAGCCCGCGTGGCATCGTCCTTGCGGAGCGCGCTCGACGTGGCGTCCGGGAGCCGCGACGGCGGGCGATTCGTGCGGCCGGCTGCGTCACGGAAGTGACGCAGCGTCGTACGCGTGCTCGCGCCGCGTCCCGACGGCGGGAGGAGAGACGATGCAAGACCTCATGCGACGGCTCGAAGCCCTCGAGCGTGCGAACCGCGTGCAGCGGCGCCTCGTCGTGGCGCTGGGGTCGCTGCTGACGGCTCTGGTCACGATGGGCTTTGCCGGTGTCACCGACGTTCTGCAGGCGCGGCGCGTCGAGGTGATCGACGAGGCCGGCAAGCCGCTCGTGGTGCTCGAGGCGCGCGACGGACGCGGCGTGCTCGAGCTGCAGAACGAGGAAGGACAGCGCAGCGCGCTGCTGTCGAGCACGTCCGATGGAGGCGCGCTCGGCCTCTACGACGAGCGCGCGCACGCGGTGCTGACGCTCGGCGCGGAGGCGGACGGCGGCGTCATCGAGTCGAGCGATGCTGCCGGCCGGACCCTGGTGCGGATCGGTGCGACCGGCGCGGGCGGGGGCGCGCTCGCGACCTTTGGTCCCTCGGGCAAGCGCTTGGTCGAGCTCGGCGCGACCTCGGACGGCGAAGGCACGGTGGTCACCTTCGACGCGAAGGGCGACGAGCTCGTCGGGCTCGTCGTGTCGGGACGCGGCAACGGGCGCGTCGTCGCCTACGACGGCGGCAAGGAGAGCGCCGACTGGCCGGAGAGCTGAGGGCCGCCCCCCGGACGCTCGAGCGTCGCGCTCACGTCTCGCGCACCTCGTCCGCCGCGCGCTCGCCGGAGCGGATCGCGCCCTCGATGTAGCCGTTCCACTCCTCCGCGGTCTCGGTGCCGGCCCAGAAGATGCGACCCACCGGCGCGCGCCACGCGCGCCCGTAGCTGGTCAAGGCACCGGGCGGCAGGATGCCCGCGTAGCAGCCGCGCGTCCATGGGTCGCTCGACCAGTCGCGCTCGACATAGTCGCGCGCGTCGCGCGCCGCTGCGCCGAAGTAGCGTGCGAACGAGTCGAGCACCGCGGCCCGACGCTCGTCGCCCGGCCGCGCGCTCCAGCGCCGCGCCTCCTCGCCCTCGATGAATCCGAGCAGCACGCCGGGCGTGCCGTCGGGTGGCGAGTTGTCGAAGGTCACCTTGACGGGTCCGGTGTCGCTCGTGACCTGGCCGGTCAGCCCGCCGTCGCGCCAGAACGGCGCGTCGTAGATCGCCTGGCACTTGATCACCGAGCCCATCGGAAAGCGCTGCGTGAGCTGGTCCCGCAGCGCCGGCAGCGCTGGGGCGTACTCGATGCGCGCCGCGAGCGTGGGCGGCAGCGCGACGACGACCGCGCCGGCCTGCCACGTCCCGACGTCGGTGTCGACGACGACCCCGGACCCCTCGTCGGTGATCCGGCGCACCGGCGCGCCCAGGACGACGCGCGAGCCGAGCTGCTCCGCCATGCGCACGGCGACGAGCTGCGAGCCGCCGACGAAGCGCAGCTCCTGCGCACCGTCCTTGACGCTGACGAGGGGCGTGAGGCCGCCGCCGGCGTGCAGATAGAACAGCATGTGCAGCAACGACAAGTCGCGTGGCTCCGCGGCGAACACGGCCTCGACGGCGAGGTCGAACAGGAACCGCGCCCCGTCGGTCGCGAAGTGGGCGAGCTTCCAGGTCTCGGCCGTCTGCGAGTCGAGCGCGACGGTGTCGATGCCGTCCGCATCCCACGGCCGGTCGAGCGGGATGCGCGCGGCGAGCGGATCGAGCTCGCCGAAAGCGACCGTCAGGAACTCGTTCAGGTCGTCCTGCGGAATCGGCGGCAGCGCGGCCGCGGTCGACCCGTCGTACGGCAGGAGCTCGCCGCGGTAGTAGAGCAGGTTGTCGCCGGTGGTGTAGGTCGGGAACGTCTCGACGCCGAGCTCGGCGGCGAGCTCGAGCAGGCGCGTCTGGCTGAAGCCGGCCCACTGCCCACCCACCTCGACGATCTTGCCGCCACCGATGGCGGCATTGAGCGTGCGCCCGCCGACGCGAGCGCGCGCCTCCAGCACGACGACCGACGCGCCCTGGCTCGTGAGCCTGCGCGCCGCGGCGAGCCCTGCGAAGCCGGCGCCGACCACCACCACGTCCGCGGACGCGGCGGCGCCGCGCGCACCGCCGCGGCACGTCGGTGCGATGGCCGTCAAGCCGGACGCGGCGATCGCGGGCGTCGCGACCGCTGCGCCCGCGGTGCCGGCGGCGGTGAGGAATCTGCGTCTCGACAGGCGGCCGTTGCTCATGCGCGCTGAGCTATCAGCACGCGAGCGACGCCGGCAAACGAAAGTCAGCCGAACGCGCGCGTCAAGAACCAGAACAGGCCGACGCCGCAGATCGCCGCGGAGCCGAGCTCGGCGACGGTGCGCTCGGCGCGGCCCGCCGCGTCGCGGCGCGCGACCCAGCGCAGCAGCGGCCAGACCGCCGCGACGACCGCGAGCTGGCCCAGCTCGACGCCGACGTTGAAGCCGAGCAGCGCGGGTACGAGCCGATCCCGCGGCAGCTCCATCTCCGCGAGGATGCCGGCGAAGGCGAAGCCGTGCACGAGGCCGAAGGCGAACGCGATCACCGCGCGCAGACCCTCGGGGCGCGCCGCGGCGTCGAGCAGCGCGAAGTGGCAGCGCGCGAACAGCGCGAGAGATCGGAAGAGC
>JBFMAS010000682.1:0-5090 GCA_040755575.1 Thermodesulfobacteriota bacterium | reverse complement strand
GCACGGCGGGCTCGACGCTCGCGTCCTGCGTCGCGCCGCGGAGCCGAAGCTTGCGGCGCAGGCGCTCGCACGCCGGCTCCCCCGCCCGGACGGTCAGTCTCACTCGGCGATCCGCAGCAGACGAGCCCTGCGCCGCTGCGGCTTGCTTGCCGCCGGAGCCGGCGCGGCCTCCGGCTGCGGCTCGCGCACCGGACGGGTCGCCATGCCGCGGCGCGCGGCGGCCGCGGCCGCCGTCGCACCCTCCGGCACGCGCTCCACGTCCGCGCCGATGCCGGCGAGCTTAGCCTCGAGGCGCTCGTAGCCGCGGTCGAGGTGGTAGACCCGCTGCAGGCGGGTCGTGTTCTTCGCGCCCAGCGCCGCGACCACCAGGCAGACGCTCGCCCGCAGGTCGGTTGCCATCACCGGCGCGCCCTCGAGCCGAGCGCCGCCCGCGACGATGGCCTTCGGGCCGTCGAGCCGGATGTCGGCGCCCATGCGCACGAGCTCCTGGACGTGCATGAACCGGTTCTCGAAGACCGTTTCCGTGATCTCGCTCGAGCCGTCGGCAAGGCACATCAGCGCCATGAACTGCGCCTGCAGGTCCGTCGGGAAGCCGGGATAGGGCGCGGTGCGCACGTCGACGCTGCGCAGCGGCCGTTCGCGCCGCACCCGGATGCCGCCCGCGACGGGCGTGATCTCGACCCCCGCCGCGACGAGCTTCTCGATCACCAGCGTCAGGTGGTCGGCGCGCGCCTCGCGCACGATCACGTCGCCGCCCGCGGCCGCGACCGCCATCAGCAGCGTCCCGGCCTCGATGCGGTCGGGGATCACGCGGTGCGCGAAGCCGCCCAGCCGCTCGCGGCCCTCGACCTCGATCGTCGCGCTGCCGGCGCCGCGGATCACCGCGCCCATGCGCGCCAGAACGGCGGCGAGGTCGACGATCTCCGGCTCGCGCGCCGCGTTGTCGAGGACGGTCGTGCCCTCGGCGAGCGAGGCGGCGAGCATCAGGTTCTCGGTCGCGCCGACCGACGGCATCTCGAGCACGATGTGCGCGGCCCGCAGCCGCGGGCGCCCGCTCGCATCGCGCGGGGCGCGCGCCTCGACGTAGCCGTGCGACTGCGTGATCGTCGCACCCATCCGCTCGAAGCCGCGCAGGTGCAGGTTCACCGGCCGGCTGCCGATCGCGCAGCCGCCCGGCGTCGCGACGCGCGCCTCGCCGAAGCGCGCCAGCAGCGGGCCGAGCGCGAGGAACGAGGCGCGCATGGTCTTGACGAGGTCGTAGGGCGCCTCGAGCGCCGTCACCTCACGCGCGGCCAGGGTGACGGCGTCGTCCCCGGACGACGCCGCGACGCCCATCTGCGCGAGGAGACGCTGCGTCGTCCGGCAGTCGACGACCTGCGGCACGTTCTCGATCCGGCAGGTCTCCGGCGTGAGCAGCGACGCGAACAGGATCGGCAGGGCGGCGTTCTTGGCGCCGCTCACCGCGACCTCTCCGGCCAGCGGCCGGCCGCCGCGTATCCAGATCTCGTCCATCCGTCCTCCCCTCCCAGGCCCTGCCGCGCCTACCTCTCCGCTCCCGCCGCTGGCCGCCACCGCGCCGAAACGACCCGATCGCGTCCGGCCAGGTCGCGCCGAATCTCGACGTGCCCGAAACCAAGATCCCGCGCGAGCGCCGCCACCGATTCGCCCTGCATGAATCCGATCTCGCTCACCAAGAAGCCGCCCGGGCGCAGCACGCGAGCCGCGTCGGCCAGCAGCGCACGCAACGTACCCGCACCATCCATATCACCGCCGAGCAGCGCAGCAACGGGCTCGGCACGCACTTCCGGCGAAACCCGCTCCAGCTCGTCCTGCGAAAGATACGGCGGGTTCGAGACCACCAGGTCGAGGCTCGCGTCGCGGAATGCCGCGGTCAGGTCGCCGCAGACGAGCGACACGGCCCCGGGCGCGTGCCGCTCGGCGTTGACGCGCGCGACCGCCAGGCAGGCGAGCGACCGATCGAGCGCGGCGAGCGACACCCGGGCGCCCGCGCCCTCGCGCGCGAGCTCGTGCGCCAGCGCCACCGCGATCGCGCCGCTGCCGGTCCCGACGTCGACGACGCGCAGGCGCCGCCCGAACCCCTCGGCGGCGAGCGCGCGCAGGGCGGAGAGCGCCGTCTCGACGACGGTCTCGGTCTCCGGGCGTGGGATCAGCACGCGCGGGTCGACCGCCAGCGCGAGCGAGTGGAACTCGCGCTCGCCGGTCAGGTAGGCGACCGGCTGGCCGGCCGCCCGCCGTGCCACCAGCTCCGCGAAGCGCGCCGCCTCGTCCGCCTCGAGGGCCACGTCCCGGCGGACGATCAGCGTGCTCCGCGTGCCGCCGAGCACGTGCGCGAGCAGCACCTCGGCGTCGAGGCGCGCCGTCTCGTCGCCGGCCGCGGCGAGGCGGGCGGCCGCTTCGGCGAGCACCTCCCCGACCGTGCCCGGACGGGCGGTCAAGCGCGCTCGGCCTTCAGCGCCTCCGCCTGGTGCCAGGTCACGAGAGGCGTGACGACGATCTCGAGGTCCCCCTCGAGCACGCGATCGAGCGCGTGCGTGGTCAGGTTGATGCGATGATCGGTGACCCGGTTCTGCGGGAAGTTGTAGGTGCGGATGCGCTCCGAGCGGTCGCCGGAGCCGACCATCGACTTGCGGTGAGCATCGACGGCAGCGCGCTGCTCCTCCTCGGCGCGCTCGAGAAGCCGCGCACGCAGGATCTTCAGCGCCTTGGCCTTGTTCTTGTGCTGCGACTTCTCGTCCTGGCAGCTGACGACGATGCCGCTCGGCAGGTGCGTGACGCGCACCGCGGAGTCGGTGGTATTGACGCTCTGCCCGCCGGGCCCCGAGGAGCGGAAGACGTCGATGCGCAGGTCCTTGTCGTCGATCTCGACGTCGACCTCGTCCGCCTCCGGCAGGACCGCGACGGTCACCGCCGAGGTGTGGATGCGTCCCGACGCCTCCGTCGCCGGTACGCGCTGCACGCGGTGCACGCCGCCCTCGTACTTGAGCCGGCTGTAGGCACCCGCGCCCTCGATCGAGGCGATGATCTCCTTGTAGCCGCCGAGCCCCGTCGCGTTCGAGCTCAGCACCTCGACGCGCCAGCCGCGCGACTCCCCGTAGCGCGTGTACATGCGGAACAGGTCGGCCGCGAACAGGCTCGCCTCCTCCCCGCCCGTCCCGGCGCGGATCTCGAGGATGACGCTCTTGTCGTCGTTCGGGTCGCGCGGCACGAGCAGCAGGCGGAGCGCCTGCTCGAGCTCCTCCTTCCGGACGCGGACGCCGGGCAGCTCGCCGCTCGCCATCTCGCGCATCTCGGGGTCCGCGTCGTCGAGCAGCGCCGCGAGCTCCTTCTCCTCCGCGACGATCTTCTTCCAGTCGCGGTAGCGGGCGATGACCTCTTCCATCGCCGAGCGCTCGCGGCTGACCCGCACGAACTCCTTGCGGTTGGCGATCACGGCCGGGTCGACCAGCATCGCCTCGAGGTCGTGATAGCGCTTCTCGACGTCCTCGAGCTTGTCAAGCATCGGCGTGCCCCGGTCGCGGCTCGCGCGCCGGCCTGGGGGTCACGAGCCGTGGCCGGGCCACGGCCGGGTCAGGAGCTCGCCTGCTCGGAGGGTGGCGCGGCCGGGGCCTTCCTGGTGCCGTAGCGACGGTTGAAGCGCTCCACGCGACCGGCGACGTCCATCAGCTTCTGCTTGCCGGTGTAGAACGGGTGGCAGGCGGCGCAGATCTCGACGTGGATCTCCTTGCGCGTCGACCGCGTGTCGATCACGTTGCCGCAGCTGCAGACGATCCGGCTGGCGTCGTACTTCGGGTGGATGCCCTCTTTCATGGTCCGTTCCCGGTAACACCCGGGCCCGGACCGGGCAAACGCGGCTCGTCGCGGCGGGCGAGGCGGAGAGGCGGCACATTGACTTACGGACGAGCGCGCGGTTTATCCCGCGCGTGCGCTCTGCAGGGAAACGGCGTCGTCGGCGGGTGGTGACGAACGCGAGCCGGACCTGGCATCCGGGCTGGCTGCGCGCGCTGCCGGCCGAGATGGGCGAGTGGCTCGCCTTCGCCGTGCTGCGCGACCCCGAGGCGGAGACGCCGCTGCGCGCGCTGCTCGAGAGCTACGAGCTCTACGCCGCGTCCGAAGGCCTGCCCGCGATCCCGGACATCGCGTTCGTCCGCCACCTCGAGGCGCTCGGCATCGAGCGGCGCGGCGCGACCTTCGTCGGCATGCGCGTGCACGCGACGATCCCCGCGCTGCGCCTGCTGACCAAGCTCGAGGTCTACGGCTTCCGCTTCGTGGCCCGCGACGGAGATCTCGCCTGGCGCGAGCCGGCGGCGGTCGCGGAGCTCGAGCGCCGCGTCGTCAAGCGCCATCGGCGCGAGCTCGCGGCGGCGCTCGCGCAGATCGAGGAGACGCGCGCCGTGCTGCGCGGCGCCGCGCCCCTGCCCTCGCCGCTCCCGCTGCGCGTCGCGCGCCGCGCGGCGTAGCGCGACCGGGCCCTTCCTCACGCGCCGAGAGCGCGCGCGAGCGCGACCAGCGCCGCCGCGAGCACCAGCACGACGGTCTCGCAGATCTCGCCGGCGGCGCGGACCGTCGTCGGCGTCACGCCGCCGAAGAAGTGGTGCACGAGGATCCGCAGGCCGACGGCGACCGTCCCGGCGCCGATCAGCAGCACGACGCCCATCGCGTTGCTGAGCGCGAGCGTCGCCGCCATCGCGCCGACGCTCGCGACGCCGAACTCGCGGAACTTCATCTCCCGTGCGAGCGCCGCCCCGGGACCGCCCTCGAGCGCCGGCAGCGCGCCGTACGCCTGCACGACCAGCGCCCAGCGTCCGAGCGTCGAGGCGAGGACGACCGCGAGGGCGAGAGTCCCGCCGGCGAGCCCGCCCAGCGCCGCGGTCTTCGCGGCGACGAGCAGCGCGGCCGCGGCCGCACCAGCCGCTCCCGCCGGCCCCTCCTCGAGCCTCGTCAGCGCGGCCGCGCGATCTCGCGTCGCGCCAGGCAGCGCACCGACCAGACGCGCCGCGGACGCGAGCAGGCTGCCGCGGCTCGCGAGCCAGAGCAGCACGACGCCGAGCAGGGCGACGCCCGGGCCCGGC
>JBFMAS010000681.1:0-8147 GCA_040755575.1 Thermodesulfobacteriota bacterium | reverse complement strand
GCTCGCGCGCGCTGCAGGCGGCGCAGGAGGAGGTCGACCGGCTGTACGCCCGCTGGGCCGAGCTCGAGGAGAAGGGCGGCGGGGCGCGGCGATGAGCTCGCAGGCGATCGTGCGCGGCCGTGTTGAAGGGCCGCGAGCGGATGCGATAGCGTCCCGGCCGATGGCGACGATGACGCTGCGGGCGCGGGCGACGTCGCCCCCGGGGCGCTGATGCGGCTCGGCGTGTTCGTCCCCAACGTCGGGTCGTCGACCGAGCCCGCGGCGCTGATCCGTGCCGCGCGCCACGCGGAGGAGCTCGGCTTCGACAGCGTCTGGGTGGCGGACCGCCTGCTCTACCCGGTCGCGCCGCGCAACCCGTACCCGGCGTCGCGCGACGGCAAGCTGCCCGCCTACTACCAGCGCGTCCTCGACCCGCTCGCGACGCTCGCCTTCCTCGCCGCGCACACGACGCGCGTCCGGCTCGGCACCTGCATCCTCGACGTCCCGTTCTACAACCCGGTCGTCGTCGGACGGACGCTCACCACCGTCGACGTTCTGAGCGGGGGGCGCCTGCAGGTCGGCTGCGGCCAGGGCTGGTCGGAGGACGAGTTCGAGGCGGTGGGGCTGCCGGCGACGGGCCGCGGTGCGCGCACCACCGAGTTCCTGCAGGTGCTGAAGGCGGTGTGGACCGAGGACCCGGTCGAGTTCCACGGCCGGCACTTCAGCGTGCCGCGCTCGGTGATGGGGCTCAAGCCGGTGCAGAAGCCGCACCCGCCGATCTTCCTCGCGGCGTTCTCCGACGCGGCGCTGAAGCGGGCCGCGACCATCGCCGACGGCTGGATGCCGGCGCGCGTCGCGCACGCCGAGCTCGAGAGCAAGCTCGCGCGCTGCCGCGAGCTGGCGGCCGCGGCAGGACGCGACCCGGCGGCCTTCCATCTGCAGGTGGTGGCGATCCCCGAGGTGACGCCGGCGCCGCTCGGCGGCGAGCGCGCGCCGTTCGCCGGCTCGCTCGAGCAGCTCCGCGACGACGTCGCGCGCACGCGCGAGGTCGGTGCCGCGGCGCTGATCTTCCAGATCGAGCTCGGCGGCGAGCCCGATGCCGTGCTCGCGGCGATGGACCGCGTGCGCGCGCTGGCGGACCGATGACGGCGACGGCGGGCGATCTGCGCGGCAAGGTGGCGCTCGTCACCGGCGGCTCGCGCGGCATCGGGCGCGCGGTCGCCGAGCGGCTCGCGGCGAACGGCGCGACCGTCGCCATCAACTATCGCACGGGCACCGACGCGGCGCGCGCGCTGCGCGACGAGCTGCGCGCCCGCGGCGGCGTCGCGGAGGCGTTCGCCGCCGACGTCGCGGACGAGGCCGCCGTGCGCGCGATGCTCGCCGACGTCGCGGGAGCGTTCGGCCGGATCGACGTGCTGGTGAACAACGTGGGCGCGCTCGTGCGCCAGGCGCTCGGCGCGATCGACCGCGCGGGCTTCGCGGCGCAGGTCGACGTCAACGTGTGGAGCGTCGTCGCGGTGACGCAGGCCGCGCTGCCGTACTTCCCCGAGGGAGGCGGCCGCATCGTCAACGTCGCGTCGAACCTCGCGCTGTCGCCGGTCGCGGGCTTCGCCGTGTGCGCGGCGACCAAGGCAGCCGTGATCGCGCTGACACGTGCGTTCGCGCGCGAGCTCGGCGCGCGCCGGATCACCGTCAACGCGGTGGCGCCGGGCGCGGTCGAGACCGAGATGATGCAGGGCGTGCCCGAGGAGCGCCGCCGCTACCTCGAGCGGTACACGCCGCTCGGCGGCATGGGCAAGCCGGAGGAGATCGCCGACGTGGTCGCCTTCCTCGCCTCCGACGCGAGCCGCAGGATGACGGGGCAGACGGTCGTCGTCGACGGCGGCCTGGTGTGACGTGACGGCCGCCGCGCGCCGGCCCGGTCAGGCGGCGGGACGCGCGAGCAGCGCACGGAGCGCCGCCGTCACCTCTGCCGGGCGCTCCTCCATGACGTAGTGGTCCGCTCCGGGAAGGCGCGTCAAGCGAGACCGGCGCAGCCGCGCCGCGAGGTCCTCGGCGGTCGCGAACGGACAGTACGGATCGGCGTCGCCCCAGACGACCGCCGCCGGCACGTCGATCGTCGAGCAGCCCGCCGCGAGACCGGGCCGCACGGCGACCGAGTAGTGCGCGAAGAAGTGTCCGAGCCAGAGCCGCCCCTCCACCGTGCGCAGAAAGCCGAGGTAGCGCTCGACGTCGTCTCGCGAGAAGGAGCCGTTCCGCACGTACGGCGCGAAGCTGCGCCGGTGCGCCTCGTAGAGCGGCAGCGAGCGGAAGGCGCGCGGGGCGGCGCGTCCGAGGAGGGAGAGCAGCCCGAACTGCGCGTAGGAGGCGAGCGGGAAGGTACGGTGCGCGCGCGAGTTCAGGACCGCGAGCCGCAGCAGCCGCTCCGGCGCGCGCACGGCGAAGCCGAGGGCGAGGAAGGCGCCGTAGTCGTGCGCGAGCAGGTTGACGCGCTCGAGCCCGAGCGCGTCGAGCAGGCTCGCGAGGCGTGCGACCTCGTCGTCGTACGCGGGTGCGAGCCGCAGCGAGCGCTCCGACGCGCCCCAGCCGAACCAGTCGACGGCGACGACGCGGTGCGAGGCGGCGAGCGCGGGAGCGACCCGGCGCCAGCACCAGTGGCTCTGCGGGTAGCCGTGCAGGAGGAGGCAGGGCTCGCCCGCGCCGCTCTCGTAAACCGCGACGCGCGCTCCGTCGACCGTCAAGTCACGGCGCTGCACGTGCCGTTGCTAGCCGCGGCGCGCTCGCCGGCCAAGGGCCAGCTCGCGCCGCGCGGCTGGGTCCAGCGGGTGGGGAGCGGGCGGCGTCTCGCGGCCCAAAGCGGCGTCGAGGGCCGGGACGCTAGCGCGGCCGTCGTGCGGCGCTCGTCGGATCGCTCACCGCGTCGTAGCGGCTACGCGCGCGCTGCAGCGCCTCCGCGATGCGCTCGCGCGTCCCCGCGCCGGGCGGCGGCGCGTCGCCCGCGCTCGCCGCCTCGCGCATGCTTCGACCGGCGACGCTCGCGCGGGGGTCGATCGCATCCGCGACGCCCTCGAGAGTCGCGGCGACGGCGCGCAGCGCGTCGGCGAGCGAGGAGCGGCCGCGCACAAGCAGCGCGGCCGGCAAGAGCCAGTCGAGCATCGCGTACATCGCCGCGCAGCGTAGCGCGCCGCGACCATGGACTCGACTCCGCGGCTCGGTCGTAATCGGGGGATCACGGAAAGCGAGGGAGCGCGATGATCGACGTCCACTACTGGCCCACGCCGAACGGCAAGAAGGTGACCATCCTGCTCGAGGAGCTCGGCATGCCGTACCGCATCGTGCCGTGCCGGATCGGCGAGGGCGATCAGTTCAAGGAGGAGTTCCTCAGGATCTCGCCGAACAACCGCATGCCGGCGATCGTCGACCACGAGCCGGCCGACGGCGGCGGGCCGCTGTCGGTGTTCGAGTCCGGCGCGATCATGACGTACCTCGCCGCGAAGGCGGGCCGCTTCTACCCGCAGGAGCTGCGCCGGCGCGTCGAGGTCGACCAGTGGGTGATGTGGCAGATGGCGAACCAGGGCCCGAAGAGCGGCGAGTGCGGCCACTTCCGCCGCCTCGGCGACTCGCAGGGCGACCAGTCCTACGCCGTGCGTCGCTTCACCGACGAGGTGAACCGCCTCTACGGCGTGCTGAACAACCGGCTCTGGGACCGCCGCTACCTCGCCGGCGACGAGTACACGATTGCCGACATGATCTCGTACCCGTGGACCGTCGGCTGGAAGGGGCAGGGGCAGGACCTCGACGAGTTCGCCTACGTCAAGCGCTGGTTCGACGAGCTGTCGGCGCGGCCCGCGCTGCAGCGCGGCATGGCGGTCGGCTCGGACTGGACGTCCGACGTGTCGCAGCTCACGCCCGAGCAGCGCGAGCAGGTGCGCAAGCTGCTCTACAACCAGCGCGCGCGGCCCGCGCCGCGGGGTGGGCTGCTGTAGGACGGCCGCGGTCGCCGGTCAGTCGAGACCATCGGCGAGCCGCAGCTCGAAGGTAAAGCCCTCGTGCGAGGCGAGGAGCGAGTCGAGCTCGTCCATGCCGAGCTCGATCCCGTCGACGACGAGCGTCGTGCCGCGCTCGCTGCTCCACGTGATGCGGCCACGCAGACGATCGTGCAGCATCCGGTAGGCGCCGGGTGAGCCCGACAGGTGTCGGGTCGCGAGAGCGCGGTGCATCTTGCGTCGCACGCTCGCGAGCGCGCTCCAGGGGCTGGTCTCGCTGTACGCCCCGAACTCGTAGCCTTCGCCGCGGCTCCTCACCTCGCGCGCTCGTATGGTGAAGCCGAGAGGCCCCTCGTCGCAATCGATCACGAAGCGTCGCTTGCGGCCCGCGAAGTCCTCGACCTCGTCGTGGAGGGGAAACCCGTCTACGCGCTGTTCCTCGTCTCTGCCCGGCACGTCGAGCTCCTATGAGGCCGCAGCCCCTTCCGCCGAGAGCAGCGCAGCCTGCTCCAGCACGGTCTGCATCGTCTTCACCCCCCGAGCCGCGGCGCCGCCGGGCGCTGCAGCAGGCGGTCGGTGTACGCCTCGAGCTTCGGGCGGTCGGGCGGCCGGCCCCACATCCGCTTCCAGACGAACATCGAGCCGATCAGCACGTCGGCCGCGGTGAACCAGTCGCCGAACAGCCACGGGCCGTCGCCGAGCTCGCGCTCGACCACGTCCTTGGCGGTCTCGAAGTCGGTCCAGCCGCGCTGCGGCGCGGTCTCGATGCCGAGCAGGTGGTCGCTCATCGCCGGGTCGAGCTGCGCGGTCGCGTAGACCATGAGCGACAGCCAGCGGCCGCGCTCGGGCGCGCCGATCGCGGGCGCGAGCCGCGCCTGCGGGTGCTTGTCGGCGAGGTAGATGCCGATCGCCGCGTTCTCGAACAGCCGTGCCTCGCCGTCGACCAGTGCAGGCAGCTTGCCCGCGGGGTTGATCTTCAGGAACTCGGGCGTCTTGTGCTCGCGCTTCTGCAGGTCGACGTGCACGATCTCGTACTCCGCGCCGCACTCGTCGAGCATCCACTTGGCGACGGCCGCGCGGCTCTGCGGGTTGTAGTAGAGCTTCATCTCGACCCTCCGATCGTCAGCCCGCACGGCGGCGCACCACCCACGCGCGCACGCGTCCGATGCCCTGCAGCCTGACCGGGCGCAGGTGGCGCAGCTCGAAGCGCGGATCGTCGCGCAGCCCCTCGCCGAGCGCGTCGCCCGCGAGCACGGTGTTGGGCTGCGCGATGTTGACCAGCCGGCTCGCGAGGTTGACCGTCGGCCCGTAGAGGTCGCCCTCCCACGCGAGCGTCGGTCCGCTCGCGAGGCCGACGCGCACGCCGGGCAGGTCCGGCTCCGCGCGGTACGCCTCCGCGAGCGACAGCCCGATCTCGGCCGCGACCGCGCCGTCGTCCGCGGCGAACATCACCTCGTCGCCGATCGTCTTGACGACGCGCCCGCCGTGCTCGGGTATGTGGTCGTACGCGACCGCCTCGAAGCGGTCGACGATGCGCGCGAGCTCGCGCGGCTCGATCGCCTGGCTCAGCGAGGTGAAGCCGACCAGATCCGCGAAGCCGACCGCGAGCGGCCGGTCGGTGGCGGACGGCGTCGCGAGCCGCCCGCGCAGCGCCGCGAGCAGGTGGCGCCGCCAGACGTAGCCCAGGAACTGCTCGAGCGCGGGCGCGAGCGCCGCCGCGCGCTGCAGCGGGTCTTTCGCGTCCTCGGGCGTGCCGGGGATCGCCGTGCCCGCACCGGGCTGCGCGCGCTCGCGCTGCAGGCGCTCGGCGACCACGGAGACCTGCGCCTCCGCCACGCGCTGCAGCGCCTGGCCGATGACGCGCGTCACCTGCACGACGTCCTCCGGCTCGACGCCGTCGCCCTCGACCAGCGCGCGCACGGCGCGCAGCACCTCGACGTCGGCCCGCGTGAAGATCCGCTCGTCCTCGGCGACCGGCGGGAATCCGAGCGCGCGCCACAGCTTGCGGTTCTGCGCGAGGTCGAGCCCGGTCTCGCGCGCGAGGTCGAGCGAGGTCAGCTCGGGCGTGCCGAGCAGCTTCTCGGCGAGCGGGCCGAGCGGGTCCGAAGCGTCCATCGGCGGCTCACGCGATCTCGGACGGCACCGTGCTCCACGCCTCGGGGTCGTGCCCGTAGACGACGCGCGCGCCCGCGTCGCGCAAGGCGCGCAGGCGGCGCAGCGAGGCGAGCATCGCCTCGCGGTCCCAGGGCTGCGGCGGCAGGTGGTCCGCCTCGAGCGTGCGGCGCAGGTAGCACGCGTCGGCCGTCAGCACGACGTCGCCCGAGTCGAGGCGCACGCGCAGCGACTGGTGGCCCGGCGTGTGGCCGTACGTCGGCAGGCAGACGACGCGGCCGTCGCCGAACAGGTCGTGCTCGCCGTCGACGAGCTGCACGTCGTGGCCGTGGTCGAAGTCGTTCCTGGCGAACGTCAGCGACGCCGCGAGGTCCGCGTCGTGGCCCGCCTCCCAGTCGCGGCGCTGCACGACCACGCGCGCGTTCGGGATCGTCGAAAGCCCGCCGACGTGGTCGAAGTGCAGGTGCGACAGCACGACGTGCCCGATCCGCTGCGGATCGACGTCGCGCGCCGCGAGACGCGCGGCGACCTCCTCGCCCGGCTGGAACTCGACCGCGAACACGTCGGCGAGGAAGCCGAGGCGCGCGTGCGGATCGCGCTGCACGTCGGGGCTCATGCCGGTGTCGAACAGGACGTTGCCCCGCGGGTGCTCGATCAGGAACGCCGGCACCGGCACGCGCAGGCGGCCGTGCTCGCCGTCCAGGAAGAGGCCCGTCGGGCCGGTCAGCCAGCCGCAGGTGAAGGCGAACAGTCGCAAGCGCGTCCCTCCGTGCCGCTCTCGCTCCGAGCGAGCTCCAGTCCTAACAGAGGGCGCCGGCTCACGGGAGCGGGTCAGACGAACAGCAGCGCGATCGCGCCGCGCCGACCGCGTAGGCAGTCGCGAAGCCTACGGCGCACGGTTGGCGCTCGATCGCGGTCGTGTCCCCGGCTAGGCCGGGCCTTCGCACGAACCATGTCCAGCGCAGCCAAGCAGTTTTGTCATTGACAATTGCGATCGAATCGGAATATCGGCGTCCGTTCGATCCTGCCGGGTAGCTCTGTCGCCCTCGCGACGGATCGTGACAGGAAGAGAGGGGACAGATGCGCGCACGGACCGCGCTGCCATGCAGGATCTCGCGAGTGGGGGTCGCGGCGATCATCGTTTGGCTCTCCGCGCCCGGCATCTCTGCGATGGCCGCAGTGGGGGATGCTGCCCTCTGCTACAAGAGCAAGCTATCTTCGGGTGCGCCCCCGCTTTTGATCGGCCCGGTCGATCTGGCGGATGCGTTCGAATCCGGGGCGTTCGAAGCGAAGAAGCTCGTGAGCCTCTGCCCGCCGACGAACGTCGACGGCTCCGGGATCATCGATCCGGACACGGGCTTCGTCTCGGTGCAGATCCGCGCCGTGCGCGGGGCGCCGCGCCACGTGAAGCAGAAGGCGGTGCGGGTTTCGACGGAGTTCGGTGACTATCTCGTCGAGACGCGGAAGCCGGAGCTCCTCTTGTTGCCGGGAACCCTCTCGCTCACCGGGATGGATCCGGTTCCCCCCGATCCCGAGCACCACGAGCGCGACGTGCAGAAGTGTTATGCAGTGAAGATTCCCCCGGGTGAGCTGCCTGTGCCCGCAGGGCTCGAGGCAACCGCTCAGGATCTTTTTACCACGTCGCCGAAGGCGTTCATATTGAAGAAGCTGCGGCGGGTGTGCTTGCCGGCGAGCAAAGACGGCGAACCTCCTCGGTACCCGGGGAGCGGGCTCGCCTGCTTTCAGCTTCGTACGGTAAAGGGTCAACCTCGGCACACAAAGCTGTCAGGGGTCCGCTTCGCGAGCGAGATCGGAACCTCGAGCGCAAATACGAGCGTAGAAGATGATCTGTGCGTCCCGGCGGTTCTGAACGGTGATGTCGTATGATTGCTGGAAAAACGAAGAAGGGGATGCAACCTCGCCTGACGACAAGTCCAAAGGAATCTGAACCGTCCGCCAGTGGCACTGGCGGTGGTCTCGCCGATAGTGGGCCCAGCCCCGCTTCGTATCACTGCCGATGGTGGCGGATCGACAGATTCCGACGGGATCATCGCTTCGTATTCGTGGGGT
>JBFMAS010000680.1:0-4106 GCA_040755575.1 Thermodesulfobacteriota bacterium | reverse complement strand
GGAAGCCGAGCCCCGCGCCGCACGCCGCGGGATCGAGCCGCTGCACGCCGCGCGTCACGAAGGCGGCCGCGAAGGCGAGGCCGAGGGCGAGGTACGCGCCCGCGAGCAGCAGAACCGCGCGTGCGACGGGCTCGCTCATCCTCGGCTCCTCACGGGTTCGTCACCGGTCGCTGCGATGCCGCGCGTGCCGTCCGCGTTTCCATCTCGGCGCGCCGGCGCGCCGAGCGGGATCGCGGCGCCGCTGACGGCGCGGGCCGCATGGCTCGCGAGGAGCACGATCGCGTCGGCGGCGGCGTCCGCGGGGACCAGCTCGTCCCACCGCGAGGCGGGACGCGTGGCGCGGTTCTGCGGCGTGTCGAGCGCGTCGGGCAGGACGCAGTTCACCCGCACCCCGTACGGCCGCGTCTCGGCCGCGAGGCTCTCCGTCAAGCGCACGACGGCGGCCTTCGACGCCGCGTACGCGGCCGCGCCCGCCGGTCCGGCGAGCGCGTCCCGGCTCGCGACGTTGACGATGGCGCCGCGACGCGCGCGCAGCATCGCAGGCAGCACGGCGCGGCAGCAGAGCAGCGTCGTGCGCACGTTCAGGCGCTGCAGCAGGTCCCAGGTCTCGAGCTCCTCCTCGTGCACGGGCTTGCCGGCGCGGAAGCCGCCCACCGTGTTCACCAGCGCGTCGACCGCGCCGAAGCGCGCCAGCGCACGCGCGACCGCGTCCCGTACGCCGTCCGGGTCCGTGAGGTCGGCGTCGAGCAGCAGGGCACGCTCGGGACCGAGGTGGCCGTGCGCGGCCTCGAGGCGCGCGAGCGAGCGCTCGACGAGGACGGTGCGTGCGCCGGCCCGCTGGAACGCGGCGGTCGTGGCGGCGCCGAGGGTGCCGCTGGCGCCCGTGACGAGGACGGTCCGGCCTGCGAGGTCGTGCATGCCCCGCAGATGCCGCGCGTCGGCGCCGGTTTCCGCGAAACGCCGCCGCGACGCCGGTCATCGAAGGCGGCCGCGGCCATGGACGCCGCGCAGGAGGCCAGCGTGACACGGCACTACGACGTCATCGTGATCGGCAGCGGCGCCGGTGGCGGCACGATCGCGCACCGGCTCGCGCCGTCCGGCAAGCGCATCCTGATCCTCGAGCGCGGTGACTACCTGCCGCGCGAGAAGGACAACTGGGACGCGCGCGCGGTGCAGCTCGACGGCAAGTACGAGCCCCGCGAGACCTGGCTCGACGGCGCGGGAAAGCCCTTCCGTCCGGGCGTCAAGTACTTCGTCGGCGGCAATACCAAGGTCTGGGGGGCCGCGACCCTCCGGCTGCGGCCGGAGGACTTCGGCGAGGTCCGCCACCAGGGCGGGATCTCGCCCGCCTGGCCCGTCGGCTACGACGAGCTCGAGCCGTACTATGTGGAGGCGGAGCACCTGTGGCGGGTGCGCGGCGAGCGCGGCGCCGACCCGACGGAGGGGCCTGCCTCGGCGCCGTACCGGCACGCGCCGGTGCGGCACGAGCCGCGCATCCAGCAGCTCGTGCGCGACCTCGAGCGCGCCGGCACCCGCCCGTGGAGCCTGCCCCTGGCGCTCATGATCGACGACCAGCAGCCGCGCTCGGGCGCATGCCTGCGCTGCGACACGTGCGACGGCTTTCCCTGCCTCGTGCGGGGCAAGGCCGACGCGCAGGTCATCTGCGTCGAGCCGGCGCTCCGGCACCGCAACGTGTCGCTGCTGACCGGCGCACGCGTGACGGGCCTCGGCACGTCGGCCTCGGGGCGCGAGGTGCGCACCGTGCACGTCGAGCGCGACGGCGTCCCGGAGACGTACTCCGCGGACGTCGTCGTCGTCGCGTGCGGCGCGATCAACTCGACGGCGCTGCTGCTGCGCTCGGCGAGCGACCGCCACCCGGCCGGTCTCGGCAACTCCTCGGGGCTGCTCGGCCGGAACTACATGGCGCACCAGAACTCGGCGGTGTTCGTGCTGTCGCGGCAGGAGAACCGCTCGGTGCTGCAGAAGACCTTCGCGCTCAGCGACTACTACCACGCGTCACGCGAGACGCCGTTCCCGCTCGGCCTGATCCAGCCGCTCAACCGGACGCCCGCGCTGCTGCTCGAGGCGGCACCGCCGCTCGCCGGCCATGCGCCGGACCACCTCGCGACGCACTCGCTCGAGTTCTGGATCACGACCGAGGACCTGCCGCGCCCGGAGAACCGCGTGCGTCTCGGTCCGGACGGCGGGATCGTCGTGGAGTACGCGCCGAACAACGTCGAGCCCCACCGCGCGCTGACGGCGAAGCTCGCGTCGCTGATGGCGCGCATCGAGGGCGAGGGGTTCTCGCCCGAGCGGCACTTCAGCGCCCAGCGGATGCCGGTCAACGTCTGCTCGCACCAGTGCGGCACGATGCGCTTCGGCGACGACCCCCGGCAGTCGGTGCTCGACCGCGACTGCCGCCTGCACGACGTCGACAACGTCTACGTGGCGGATGCGAGCTTCTTCCCGTCGAGCGGCGCCGTGAACCCGACCCTGACGATCATCGCCAACGCGATGCGCGTCGGCGACCGCCTGCGCGAGCGGCTCGGGTGATGCGCGGAGGAGGACCGCCGGCGGCCGCTTGACCCGTCACCGCGGCTCGCCGAAGATCGCTCGCCTCGCGGCGACGCGAGCTCGGGTCATGCGGAACGCCTTCGACGGCTGGCGGATCGTCGCGATCGCCGGGATGTGCCAGGCGCTCGGCTTCGGGCTGCTGAGCGGCTACGGCTTCCTCGTCACGCCGCTCGCCGAGGAGTTCGGCGCCAGCACCGCGCAGCTCGGCTTCGGCTTCTCGATCTCGATCATGCTGAGCGCGCTCGTCGGCCCGCTCCTCGGACGCCTCCTCGACACCGGGCCGCTGCGCGCCATCATGCTGGCCGGCGTCGTGCTGATGTTGCTGTCGATGCTGCTCTTGTCGCGCGGCGTGACCCTCACGCAGCTCGGCCTGTGCTTCGCCGTGACGTCGGTCGGCATGTCGATGTACGGGCCGTTCCCGGCGCAGGTGATGATCGTCAACTGGTTCTTTCGCCGGCGCGGGACGGCGCTCGCCTGGGCGGCGGTCGGGCTCAGCGTGGCGTCGTTCGTCGTGCCGCAGGTGACGGCGCGTCTGGTCGCGGCGTTCGGCTGGCGGGTCGCCGTCGCCGCGATCGCCTGCGGCGCGGCGCTGATCGCGCTGCCGCCGATCGCGCTCTACGCGGTCAAGCGGCCGGAGGACGTCGGCCAGCACCCGGACGGGGTGGCGCCGTCGGGCGACGCGGGCGGAGCCCCGGGTCTGCTCGAGATCCCGCTCGCCCGTCTCGTGCGCGACGCGAACTTCTGGCTCGTCGGCATCGGCCTCTCGATCGCGCTCTGCGTCGTGCTGCCGACGTTCTTCCTCGTGCGCTACATGGAGCGGGAGCTCGGCATCCCGGTCGTCGAGGCGGCCAACGTCCCGTCGACGATCGCCGCCTGCGGGCTCGTCGGCAAGCTGCTCGGCGGCTGGGCGATGGACCGCACCGACAAGCGGCTCGTGGTCGCGGCGGCGCTCCTGCTGCACGCCCTCGGCTGGCTCCTGGTCGCGATGCAGAAGACCCTCGCCGGCATGCTGCTCGCCGCCGTGCCGCTCGGCCTCGGCGGCGGCGGCTTCCTCGCGCTGCCGGCCGTCCTGCAGGCGGCCTGCTTCGGCCGCGCGATGATCGGCCGGGTGAGCGGCCTGCACGCGCTGATCGGTCTGCCGTTCCTGCTCACGATCGCGCCGCTCGTCGGCTGGGCGGAGCAGCGCACGGGCAGCTTCGCGCAGCCCTTCGTCGGCCTCGCGGCGCTGCTCGTCGCCGCGGCGGCGGTGCTGGTGTCGGTGCGCTTCCCGAAGGTGGAGCCGGGGCTGTAGCCGAGCCGGGCGCGGACGTTTGGCGGTGGCCGGCGCCGTGTTAGGAACCTCGAGACCGCGATCGGATCGAGGCCGCGGTGCGAGCCCCCGTAGCTCAGGTGGATAGAGCACAGGATTCCTAATCCTGGGGTCCCGCGTTCGAATCGCGGCGGGGGCAGTGGAACCTTCACGCATCCGGAGTCACGGGAGCGCTCGCCGACCAGCTACGCCGCGGCGAGCCGCGCCGCTTCCGCCCGGAGCG
>JBFMAS010000679.1:0-8997 GCA_040755575.1 Thermodesulfobacteriota bacterium | reverse complement strand
GTGGCGCGGCGCCCTGCCGCGCCACGTCACTTCTGCTGCAGCGCGCGCTGCAGAACGAGGAACGTCGAGCTGGCCGTCGCGCGCAGCTCGCCGTCGTCGCCGTGGATGCGCGTCTCGACGAGCGAGGTGCGGCCGCCCTGGCGCACCACCTCGGAGCGGCTCACGAGCGAGCCCGTCCACGACGCCTTCACGAAGTTCATCTGCATGCCGATCATGACGGCTTCCTCGCCGTCGCGGCAGCGCGCGTAGGCCGCGGCGCCGGCGCTCTGGTGCGCGAGCGTGCACAGCACGCCGCCGTGCACGAAGCCGTGCACGCCGTGGTGCTCCTCGCGCAGCTCGAGACGCACCGTCGCGACGCCGGCGCGATCGCTCGCCTCGAAGCGGGAGCCGACGAGCTCGTCGAAGTACATGCCCCGCTCTCCAGCTAGCGCTCGACGTCCAGGCGCACCGAGGCGGCGCCGGTCTGGGAGCGCTCGCCGTTCGGGCCGCCCCGGTCCTCGTAGGTGAGCTCGACGAGCAGGAACAGCTCGCCGGCGGTGGCGTGGTCGTCGGGGATGGTCGCCTGGAACCGCGCCTCGCAGCGGAAGAACACCTGGTGCGGGTGCGCGTGCGCGTTGTGCCCCAGGTAGACGCTCCACAGGAGCTGGTTGCACGGCACGTCGCCGTCCTCGGCGTCGACGGCGCGCCCGCGCAGCACCACGGTGTCGCCGTCGTGCACGGTCGCCCCCGCCGCCGGCTGCTCGATCGTCACCACCGGCGGCTCGTTGCCGAGCGCGACCTCGACGACGTCCGGGAAGCTCCTGCGGCCCTCGCCGTCGGTGACGACCAGGCTCACGTAGTGCAGCCCGTTGGTGGTGAAGGTGTGGTCGAGCTCCGGCCCGGTGCCGTCGGTGACGCCGTCGCCGTCGAGATCCCACTCCCAGGCGGTGATCACGCCGCCCGCGCCCGGCGCCCGCGAGCCCGCCGCCGAGAGATGCACGGTGAGCGGCGCGACACCGGCGACCGCCGACGCGGTCGCGCGTGCGACCGGCGTCAGGTCGCCGTCCTCCGAGTACTCGAGGCGGACGAGCTGCGCATCGTCGTTGTCGCCGCCGTAGCCGGTGCCGTACTCGAGGACGAGCAAGGCGCCGTCGGGCGCGATCTCGAGGTCGATCGGCCGGTGCAGCGGCACGAAGGGCGCGACACGGCGCACGCTCTCGAGCTGGCCGTCCTCGTCGACCGACACCGCCGCGATCAGGTCGCGCGTCCACTCGGTCATCAGCAGCGCGCCCTCGTAGCGCTGCGGCAGGAAGTACGGCGCACCGCCCGGCGGCCGGCGCGCGACGACGCCCGCCATCGCCGAGCGCCCCGTCAGGCGCCCGGGCTCCGGCAGCGCGCTGCCGAGCGCGAGCTCGCTCACCGTCAAGTAGTCGTAGGCGAGCGCCGCTGGGACGTAGCCGTCGCACGAGTAGGGCGCGCCCGCGGTCTCGGTGACGTAGTCCCAGGCGTTGTACGGCCGGTTCTGACCGATGCAGAACGGCCAGCCGTAGTTGCCCGGTCGGTCGACGACGTTGATCTCGTCGTAGCCGCGCGGCCCGCGCGGCCCCTCGACCGACGCGTCGGGGCCGATGTCGCCGAAGTAGAGCCGTCCGGTGCGCGGGTCGACGGCGCTGCGGAACGGGTTACGCGCGCCCATCACGTAGATCTCGGGGCGTCCCTCGGAGCCGTCGGGGGGGAACAGGTTGCCCGGCGGGATCGAGCCGTCGCGGTTCAGACGCAGAATCTTGCCACGCAGGTCGAACGGGTCCGGCGAGGTGCGGCGCGCGTCGTAGCGGTCGCGCTCCGGCCGGTTGTCGAGCGGCGCGTAGCCGTCGGCGTCGCCGAACGGGTTGGTGTTGTCGCCGACCGACAGCAGCAGCGTCTTGTCGGGCATGAACGTGATCTGGCCGCCCTCGTGGCCGCCGAGGCGCTCGCTCGGCGTGCGCAGCAGCTCCTCGCGCGACGCGAGGTCGAGCGTGCCGTCGTCGGCGACGCGGAAGCGCGCCAGCACGTTCTCGCCGAGCGGGCCGTCGTACGGCAGGCCGTCGTAGTCGACGCCCTCCTCCGGCTGGAAGTCGTCGAGCGCGTAGAACAGGTAGACCCAGGGCTCGCGCGCGAAGTCCGGGTCGAGGCCGATGCCGAGGAGCCCGTTCTCGCCCTGCAGCGACACGTCGAAGCGGGCGGCGAGGGTCGTGCGGCCGGTCGTCGGGCTCCACGTCCACACCTCGCCGGTGCGCTCGACGTAGAAGACGCGCCCGTCGGGCGCGACCGCCATGGTCATCGGGTTGCGCGCACGGCGCGACACCGGGATCGCGTTCCACGACGGCGGTCCGGCCGCCCAGCGGATGCCGTCGAGCAGGTGGCGCTGGAAGCGCGGGTCGGTCCACGACTCGGGACGGTGCCCGAGGTTGGTGTAGAACGAGCGTCCGCCGTCGAACTCCTTGTACCAGGCGACGGGGTGGTCCTCGCCCATCGACGGCGTGTCGGGGATGTTCGGGTAGATGAAGCCCGCCTCGTCGATCGTCAGCAGGATCGCGTTGTCCTGCCGCGGGTTGCGGTCGAAGTTGTAGATCTCGTCGGTGAACGCGAAGCGCGCGGGCAGGTGGTCGGTCGACGGGTGGTGCGGGTCCTCGGTGGTCACGTCGACCTCGACCGGCAGCAGCGGGTGGCTGATGAAGTATGCGCCGACCAGGCGCCCGTACCAGTTCCACTGGTACTCGGTGTCGGCCGCGGAGTGCACCCCGACCCAGCCCCGCCCCGAGCGCACGAAGCGCTCGAGCGCCGCCTGCTGCTCGTCGTCGAGCACGTCGCCGGTCGTGTTGACGAAGGCGACGACGTCGTAGGCCGCGAGCGCGTCGTCGGCGAACACGGTCGGGTCCTCGGTGAGCGCGGCCTCGATCCCCTCGCGCGCCGGGAGCGCCGCGAAGAAGGTCCACGCGTCGGCGATCGACGGGTGGCGGAAGCCGGTGGTGCGCGAGAAGACGAGGACGCGCAGCGGCTCGCCCGCGGCCGCCCTGTCGCACGCCCGGCCGCCCGGCCGCAGGATCGCGTTGCCCGTCAGGCCGCGCGCGCCGCGCAGCGGGGTGTCGCAGCCGTCGACGACCGGCTTCGGGCGCCCCGGCGCGGCGGACGTACCACGCGCGGGAGCGAGCGCGAGCGCCACGACGGCAAGGAGGACGGCCGCGAGGGCGGCCGCGGTGGACCGGGGACCGGATGAGCGCATCGCTCGGAACTACCCTCGATCCGCCGGCGCGGGCAACCGCAGAAACGAGCACGACTCACAGCTCGGGGTGCAGGCGCGCGAGCAGAGGGATCGCGGCGATCTTCTCGGGCGTGAGCTCGCGCCAGACGATGCGCGGCCGGCGGCGCGCGCGCGGCACGCGGATGAGCTCGGTCGGCGTGACGATCAGGTCGAGGGGGAAGTCGTGCTCGGCGACCGGTATCGCGCCCGCGGGCAGCACCTGCGCGTCGTGCACCGTCGTGACGATCCGCGTGCGCGCGCCCACCAGCCCCGCCTCGGCGGCGATCGCGAGCTCGAGGTCGCTGAACCCGCCGCCCTTGCCGAGCCGGCGGCCGTCGCGCCCGACCGCGACGCAGCCGGTGACGACCAGGTCGACCGGCGCGACCTCGGCGACGTCGACCGGACGGCCGAAGCGCGACGCACCCTTGATCGATGCCGCGGCGCGCGGCGCGGCTCGGAGCAGCGCCGGATCGAGCAGGAAGAACGGCTTCTCGGCCGCGAGACGGGGCACCGCCATGTAGACCGTCTTGCCGTCGGCGAGCGCGCGCTCGCGCACCGGAAGCTGCGGCGAGTCCGGGTTCGCCTTGACGGTCCTCGCCGCCTGCCAGATCGCCGTCGCGCGCAGCCGCTCGGCGGCGGCCTCGGCGCCGACGAAGTTGGGGATGCGTCCGTCGGGACGGGGAAAGCGCGCGATCCCCGGCGTCGAGAGCTTGCGCCACATGCGCTCGCGCAGCGCCGCCTTCTCGTCGAGCAACGCGCGCGGCCCGCCGGCGTCGCGGTCGTGTCGCTGCACCATCGGCCGGCATCGTAGAGCACCCCGGCGTCGGACACGACTTCCGGCGCGCCTTGGGTCCGTGCTACCGCGGCACATGGACTTCCGTGAGGTCATCGAGACCACCGGCGCCTGCCGCTACTTCCGGCCGGATCCCGTGCCCGACGACGTGCTGCGGCGCGCGCTCGACGCCGCCCGCTGGGCGCCGACGGGGGGCAACCGGCAGGGCGTGCGGTTCGTCGTCGTGCGCGATCCCGCGAAGCGGCGCCAGCTCCGCGACTGGGACGTGCCCCTCTGGGAGCAGTACATCGCGCGGGCCGGCGCGCGGCCGAGGCTGGTCCGCGCGGCGGACCACATGGCACGCCACCTCGACGAGGTGCCGGTGCTGATCGTGGCCTGCGCCCAGCTCACCGACATCCTCGCGACCGACCGGCACCTCGACCGCCTGACCATCGTCGGCGGCGGCTCGGTCTACCCCTCGGTGCAGAACCTCCTCCTCGGCGCGCGCGCCGAGGGGCTCGGCACCGCGCTGACGACGCTGCTGTGCGCCGTCGAGCCGCAGGTGAAGGAGCTGCTCGACATCCCCGAAGGCGTCGCGACCGCGGCCCTGATCCCTCTCGGCTGGCCAGCGAGGCCGTTCCCGAAGCGGCTCGCGCGGCGTCCGGTCGAGGAGATCTGCTTCGGCGACGCCTGGGGCACGCCCGCATTCGGCTGACGGCCCGCCGCCCGCTGTAACTCCTTCCCATCGCTCCTCCCCGCCGGAGGGAACCCCTTACAGCACGCAGACGCGCGCCGTCCGTGCGGATGGCCCGACCGAGCGGCGGGCGATGGTATGTCGCTTGCAGCCTGCGGCGCACTCATGAGGCCGACGTTGCAGCCGAACGAGGAGCAGCGCTCGCTGGGTCAGCTCTTCTCCGACCTGACGCGCGAGAGCTCGGAGCTGGTACGCAAGGAGATCGAGCTCGCCCGGCTCGAGTTCACCCAGAGCATCTCCGACCTGAAGACCGCCGTGGCGAGCATGGTCATCGCCGTCCCGCTGCTCTTCGCGGGCTTCCTGGTCCTGCTGCTCGCGGCCGTCTTCGGGCTCGACCAGGTCCTGCACCGGCTCTGGCTGTCCGCGCTCATCGTCGGCGCGCTGGTCCTCGCAGCGGGGGCGGTCGCGCTGCTCGTGGGGCGCGGCCGCATGAAGAGGGTCGACGTCAAGCCCGAGCGGACGGTCGCTTCCCTGCGCGAGGACAAGGAGATGGTCCAGCGCCACGTCGGCGCCGGCGCACACTAGCCCGAGCGGAGGCCATCATGCCGAACGCGGGACAGCACGAACGTACGCCGAACGAGGTGCAGGAGGAGATCGAGCAGACGCGAGCCGAGCTCGACAGCACGCTCGACGAGATCGGCAAGCGGCTCTCGCCGCAGGAGATGAAGGAGCGCGCCGTGGACTACGTGAGGAGCGGAGCGACCCGGGTCGGCGACACCGTGCAGCGCAACCCGGTGCCGGTGGCGCTGACCGGCACCCTGCTCGCCGCCACGCTGCTCGCCCGCCGCCGCCTGCACGTGCGCAAGGCGCGCGAGCGGGAGGAGCAGTTCCGGGCCGTGTGGGACCGGCTCTCGGCCGCGATCGACCGCCCGCACGGCTTCTCGCGCCGCGGCATGTCGATGTCGGACGCGGTCGGGCGCATGGGCGAGATCGCATCGGACGCGCGCGACGGCTTGAGCCACCTGCTGGGCAGCGCGTCAGCCGGCGCCCAGCGGATGGTCGAGGCGGGGCGCGCGCGGCCGCTCCTCGAGACGCTCGAGGAGACGTCGCGCCAGCATCCTCTCGTCTCGCTCGGCGTCGCCCTCGCCGCGGGCGCCCTCATCGCGACGGTTCTGCGCCGCGATTGATCGGGCGAGGCGACGCGCCTCGACCCTGCCCTACGGGTTGCACTGCACGAAGTAGCGTGCGGAGCCCGAGCCGTTGAGCGCCGCCGAGCACGACGGCCGCCCGCTGCAGCACGAGCCGATCCCGGCCGGCGGGCACGACACCGGCTGGCAGCCGTCGCCGTCCTCGCCGCCGGTGCCGAAGCACGTCGAGTAGCCGGCGAACGATCGCACCGAGAAGGGCGCGGCGATCGTGCACACGTAGTGGATGATGTCGTCCGGCCGGTTGATCGTCACGCTGCAGCCGGGCGGCCCGCTCTGCGTCGCCGTCCCGCCCGGCCACACCGCCGCCGTGAACAGGCCCCCCGTGCTGCTCGTCACCTGGAAGGTGAAGAGCTGGCTCGGGCACTTGCAGCGACCGCCGGTGCAGTAGTTGGTCTGGCAATCGCCGCTCGCGACGCACGCCCGGTTCAGGGCGCAGTCGGCGCAGCTCGGTCCACCGCAGTCGACGTCGGTCTCGCCGCCGTTCGCGACGCCGTCGCTGCAGGTCGGCGCCTGGCAGACGTTGCCGACGCAGACGCCGCTCTGGCAGTCGCCGCCGCCGACGCAGCCGCCGCCCGTGCCGCAGTCGGCGCACGGGCCGCCGCAGTCGAGGCCGGTCTCGCCGCCGTTCTGGACGCCGTCGTCGCACGCGGCCGCCTGACACGCGCCGCCGGAGCAGACGCCGCTCTGGCAGTCACCCGCCCCGAGGCAGGCCGCGCCCGGCCCGCAGTCGGGGCACGCCGGGCCGCCGCAGTCGACGTCGGTCTCGGCCGCGTTCGCGACGCCGTCGCTGCACGTCGGCGCCTGGCAGACGTTCGCGACGCACACGCCGCTCTGGCAGTCGCCGGGCGCGAGGCAGGCGTCGCCCGCCGGGCAGTCGGCGCACCCCGGGCCGCCGCAGTCGGCGTCGGTCTCGGCGCCGTTCTCGACGCCGTCGTCGCACGCCGGCGCCCGGCAGACGCCGTCGGTGCAGACCCCGCTCGCGCAGTCGGTCGCGGCGTTGCACGAGCCGCCGGTCGCGCAGCGCTCGCAGCCGGCGTCCGGGCCGCCGCAGTCGACGTCGCTCTCGTCGCCGTTCTGCACGCCGTCGACGCAGCTCGGACACGCGACCTCGACGCCGCCGCGCGCCGTCAGCCGGTAGCCGCTCGCCGTGACTCTGTGCTGTACGACGCTGCCGCTCGCGGCGCGGTAGAGCGAGCACATGCGATGGCGCGAGCCGTCGGCGGCGTTCTCCACCGTCAGCACGGTCATGACGCCGCCCGGGCCGGGCGGCGTCGAGATGTCGAGGCCGCCCAGCGCCGACGCCGTGACCCGCGCGAGCTTGCCGTACTGGAGCGACGCGCTCTTCACCGGCGACGGTCCGCCGGGCGCGAGCCGGTTGCGGTAGGTCGCGCTCTTCGCCCCGACCTTCGCCCACGGCGCCGGCATCGCGAGCGCGCCGCCGTTCGACGGCGCGTCGACGTAGGAGACCTCGAGCGCGCGGCGGACAGGTCGGGGGCGGCGGGTAGCGCGCCGACGTGCACGTCGGGGTCCTTCTGCACCGAGATCACCGCCTGGCGCCCGGTGCGGGTATTCGACAGCAGCGAGAGCCGCGTGCCGGCGACGCCGACGTCGGTCGCCCAGGACGGGACGCTCGCGACGCTCGCCGCGAGGAAGGCGCCCGCGGCGCAGGCGGCCGCGACGGCGACGACGAGGCGGAGTCTGTGCTGGTTCAAGGTGCGGTCCCTTTCCGGAGGAGGAGGTGTTGCCGCGTCACTCGAGGCAGGTGACGTGGTAGCGCGCCTGGCCGGAGCCGTTCAGCCCCACCGAGCACGACGGCCGCCCGCTGCAGCACGAGCCGATGCCGGCGAACGGGCACGACACCGGCTCGCAGCCGTCGCCGTCCTCGCCGCCCGCGCCGAAGCACTGCGAGAAGCCGGCGAAGGTCTGCACGGAGAACGGCGACGCGAGCGTGCAGACGAGGTCGATGCTGTCGTCGGGGCGGTTGATCGTGACGCTGCAGCCCGGCGACGAGCTCTGCGACGCCGTGCCGCCCGGCCACTGCGCGGAGGAGAACGCGCCGCCCGTGCTGCTGGTCACGCCGAAGACGAACGTGCGGTTGCCGCAGGTGCAGCGCGCGCTCTGTCCGCAGACGCCGCTCGCGCAGTCGCCGGCGGAGCTGCACTCCCTGGTCAGCGCGCAGCCCGGGCACGCACCGCCGCCGCAGTCGACGTCGGTCTCGCTGCCGTTCTCGAGCCCGTCGCTGCAGCTCGGCGCCTGGCACACGCCGCCCGTGCACACGCCGCTCGCGCAGTCGCTCGCCGAATCGCAGGTCTGGCCGTCGGCGCAGCGCACGCAGTAGGGCGACGAGCCGCCGCAGTCGACGCCGCTCTCGGCGCCGTTCCGCACGCCGTCGGCGCAGTTCGCGACGCGGCAGAAGCCTGCGGCGCAGACGCCGCTCGGGCACTCGACGTCGCCCGTGCACGACGGCTGGCAGACGCCGCCCGAGCAGCCGCCGGTCGCGCAGTCGGTGCCGAGGAAGCAGCCCTCGCCCGTCGCGCAGCCGGGGCAGCTGCCGCCGCCGCAGTCGACGCCGGTCTCGGCGCCGTTCGCGACGCCGTCGCTGCACGTCGGTGCTTGACAGGCGCCGTCGAGGCAGACGCCGCTCGGGCACACCGAGCCGTCGACGCAGTCGGGCGTCAGGTCGGCGAAGATCGCGTAGTACGCGCCCGTGCGCGACACCTCGACGCCCGACAGCGAGAGCCCGAGGAAGGACGGCAGCGGGAAGCTCTGCAGCGCGCTCGCCAGGTCCGGCAGGAAGCCCGCGAGGACCGACGGCAGGAAGCCCTGCAGCGCGGCCTCGCTCACGCCGAGCGGGTTCGCGAGCAGCGACACGGTGACGTCGGCCGCGGTCGGCGTCGACAGCGCGAAGCCGATGCCGCCCGGCTGGAACGCGAGCTCGAGCCCGAGGCGCGCGTCGACGGCGAGCACGAGGCGCACCTGCTCCGTCGGCAGATCCGCGTCCTGCACGAGCTCGACCAGCACGTGCGCCACCGCGAGCTCGCCGAGCTCGCCCGCGGGGCCGCTC
>JBFMAS010000678.1:0-2326 GCA_040755575.1 Thermodesulfobacteriota bacterium | reverse complement strand
GAGGCTCCGCCTCGGTGCCGAGGCCCATCGGAGGAGCGCAGGCGAGCGCGCGAAGCGCGCCCGCCGAGCACCGCACGGGGGCTAAATCAATGGAGAGGTGCCGGAGTGGTCGAACGGGCGCGACTGGAAATCGCGTGTACCCCCAAAAGGGTACCGTGGGTTCGAATCCCACCCTCTCCGTTCCGCCGAGCAGCGAGGAATTTCGCCGCCGGCAATTGCTCGGCAGGCGCGCGTCCATTATCTACAGCGCCATCGAACGCTCGCGGGTGTAGCTCAGTTGGCTAGAGCGCAACCTTGCCAAGGTTGAGGTCGCCGGTTCGACCCCGGTCACCCGCTCTTCTCCCCCGCTGACGGGGACGACGCGCTGGCGGGATTTATCCCTAGCCTAGCGCGAGCGAGCCGTGTTACGCGTTCGCCATGGCGTCGAACACGTTATTCGTCAGCAACTTTCCGTTCGCCACCACCGAGGACGAGCTCCGCGCGACCTTCACCGCATTCGGCGACGTCAGCAGCATCCGCATCATCCTCGACCGCGAGACCGGTCGCAGCCGGGGCTTCGCGTTCGTCGAGATGGCCGACGGCGACGCCGCCGACGCCGCGATCGAGCGTCTCAACGACACCGAGTTCCATGGCCGACGGCTCGTCGTCAGCAAGGCGCGCGGTCGCGCCGGCGCGGATGGCGGAATGAGTGCGGCGACGTCCGGCGCACGCTTCGCACGTCCCGGCAACTCCACCTCGCCGGAGGCGAGCTCGCCGCCGTTCCGCCACCGCATCATCATCGACTGGAGCGACGAGGACGAAGCGTACGTCGCGAGCGTTCCGGACCTCGGCGTGTCCGCGCAGGCGGCGACCGTCGAGGCGGCCGCTCGTCAAGTACAATCGCGGGCCCGCGACTCCGTGATGACGAGCCACGCCGGCTGAGCCGCGCGCGCCACGTCCTTGACACGCGGCGTCTTTTGCGCCAAGCGAGCGCCAAGAATGGCGGGCGCGCATGCGGCGTTCGAGCACGTCCGCGAGACCAGAGCGCAACCGGGGTGGTTGTGTGGAAGAGGTGCGGCACTTCCCACTAGCGGGTAAACGGATCGGCTTCACCGGGCGCCTTCTGTCCTGCGATCGGCGCCTCGCGCGCGAGCTGGTGCGCAGCGCCGGCGGACGCGTCGCGCGCGGTCGCGCGCTCGACTTCCTCGTGCTCGGCAACGGGGGACGGGCGACGGGTGCCGCCGCCGAGCGCACCCTCACCGAGGCGCAGTTCCTGAACCTGGTCTGTGCGACCACGGCGGATCCGTTTCCCGATCCACCGGAGCTGAACGACCTCGTCCCCGCGCGGCACGCGGCGCGGCTCTACCCGCGGGTGACGTGGGCGCGGCGGCAGAGCCTCGCGCGGCGGGGCCTCCTGAACCCCGTCCAGCTCGCGAACGGCGTCGGCTACCGCTTCGCCGACCTGCGCATCCTGCGTCAGGTGGACGAGCTGCTCGGCGCCGGCTTGACGCTCGCGCAGATCGTCAATCGCCTCGGGCCGCGGCTGCGCGGGCAGCTCGAGTTCCGCTTCCCGATGGCGGCGATCAAGCCGAAGCCGCGCCGGATCGACGTGCGTCCCGACGCCGAGTCGGCGGACGCGTGGTTCGACGTCGGCTTCTGGGCGGACCGCGACCGCTCGAGCTATCCGACCGCGATCGCCGCTTACCAGCGCGCGCTCAAGATCGACCCCGCGCACGTGCCGTCGCTGATCAACCTCGGCAACATCTACTACGAGCTCGGGGAGTTCACGCGCGCGCGAGAGATGTACGCGCGGGCGACCGTGCTCGACGCGGAGAACCCGCGCACGCACTTCAACCTCGGCAACGCCTGCGACGAGATCGGCGACCTGCTCGGCGCGGCGCGTGCCTACCGTCGCGCGATCGCGCTGTGGCCCGGGTACGCCGACGCGCACTTCAACCTCGCGCTGGTCGCGGAGAAGCTCTCGAGCTGGGCGCTCGCGCGCAAGCACTGGGAGCGCTTCCTCGAGCTCGAGCCGGGCAGCGAGTGGGCCGCGGTCGCGCGCTCGCACCTGGCCGACGCGAAGCGCGCCCAGCCGCCGCGCCGCAAGCCGTCCGCCGAGCCCGAGCGCTAGGCTGGGCCACGGCGGGCTCTCGCTAGCGCCCCCCTGGACGGTATGGTACCCGGTCGGCGCGCACGCGCTCGCCGTGCGCTCGTCTCGATCTCCCCGGGCGGCGTACCCAAGTGGCTAAGGGGAAGGTCTGCAAAACCTTTATTCGTGAGTTCGATTCTCACCGCCGCCTGTCCTTGAACGAGGGGGCGACCCCCCTCGCTCCGCGCGGCGAGGCCG